>JANTGY010000191.1 GCA_024762695.1 Anaerolineae bacterium | reverse complement strand
GACTGCCGGCGATAAAAGCGATTTTTTGATGACCGGCATCCAAAAAAGTATTGGCAACCTGCCGCCCTCCGGCCTCATTATCGCAGCAAACGGCGTTCGCCTCGGTTTCCGGTGCGAAACGATTCAACAAAATAACTGGTGTGCCCGTGTTGGCGCTTTCACGAATGATTTTGCCTCCCGGCGTTGTTGAAGCGATGACCAGCGCGTCCACACGGTATCCCAAGACCTGCGGCAAAATTTCATCCACAGAGCGGTTGCGGGGAGCGCTGAATATCAAAACCTGCTTGCCAATAGCCTGCAGTTCTTGGGTGAATTTCTCCAGAACGTTGGGGTAGAAAAAGCTGGCTGTCAGATTATGCATGATGATGCCCACGATATGCGTAGTGCGGGATTTTAAGCTGCGGGCAATCACGTTAGGCGTATAGCCTAGTTCGGCGGCAGCGGTGAGGACGCGTTCCCTTGTTTTGGGCGATACAGGCGAATCGGGGTCAAAGGCGCGTGAAACAGTAGGCTGCGACACGCCAGCTAATTTAGCAACATCTATGGACGTAACTTGATTATGTGCCATCTTGGTCTCTTCAAATAAGTATCATTCACTCACTCATCAAATTGCATACGTATTCAATAGTTTACGCAAAACTGATTAATTGTCAATAACTTTGTTGAGTGGTTTTGGGCCATAGGGGATAATCGCTGCAGCGAACGCCTGCTATTCTTACCCTTTATACCGTTCCTTCACATCAACGGCCGTCACATACCGCATCGCCGTCTGGGCGCTCGTCCAGCCAAACCAGGCCATCAGCTCATCCACACTGTACTCCAGCCGGGCCATCTTCGTGGCGCAATAATGACGGCAGTCGTGGGCGGAGAATTTAGGCACGCCTAACTGCTTCCCCAGCCAGGCGGCGCGCTCGCTAATCCGCACCCTATTCAATCCCTCGCCCAACAACTGGCCGCCTTGGCCGTTTTTTAGCAGCCGCGTCGTGGCTAAAATCAATGGCCCATCCGCTAAGAGGGGAGGGGGGTAAAGCGACTTTATATAGTAGGAAGAGACCTCCCGCGTTTCTGGGGTTAACTGGTGGGTCGTCCACTCATGCGCCGTCCCTTTGACCTTTGGCCGATAAAAACGCATCTCGCCCGTTGCCAAATCAATATCGCCCGCTTTCAGTAGGGCGAGTTCGCTGGCGCGGAGGCCGTGGTCGAGGAGGAGGCACATCATCAGCGCGTCCCGGTACGCTTGGGGGGAGTCGTTGCGCGGCTGTTTGAGAGAGACGGCCGTTTCCTCATCAATCAGCGTCGGTTGACGTTTTTTGGTGGAGCGGCGCGTTACTACCGTGCTTTGCCTTTGGCCTTCTGCCTTGTACGCATACGTCACCGTGTCCATACGCGTCTGCGCCCGCTGCTCATCCACATTCAAACCGCCAGCGCGGGAGAACCCCTTGACCATCTGAATCAATAACCCTTCTTGTCGGTCAACGGCGCCAGCTTTAACCGCCATCTGCGCGTAAATCCGCACGGTAGACAGCCGGGCATTGACCGACGACACCGCATATCCTTCGTGTAGCAACCAGCGGCTAAATCCCTCGACAATCCCCCAGGTAACGCCGCGCCAGGCAGCCGGGTCATTTTGGAAGTCGGCTCCGTGTTGTAGGGGGATACGGCCGTCAATCAGATACTCGGCGAACAGTTCCAAATCCCGCGCCTGCCGCTTAATCGTATTGACGGACTTTTCGGTCAAATACCGTTGGAAGATGTTTTGTCCGGCGGCGCGGTTGGCGATTTGGCCGGCAATCTCCAACGGAGATGGTTTTGCAGACTGTAAGGAATTGGGTGCTGGGGACTGGGGGCTGATGCGCCGGCCATCGTCT
This sequence comes from Anaerolineae bacterium, assembly GCA_024762695.1. Classification (GTDB taxonomy): domain Bacteria; phylum Chloroflexota; class Anaerolineae; order Promineifilales; family Promineifilaceae; genus JACKCC01. The sequence goes on along the minus strand of JANTGY010000191.1, from coordinate 6,120 downwards.
TGGGGGACAAGTTGGTTGCTTAAATTGTTACTGGAATCGTCATTTTTTGCCATGCCGCCATCATATCACAAAACGCTATCTTCGTACATACGATTACAATATGTACGGCTATTATTTTCGTGTAGAGATAAGAGAGTTTCAATTTCAGAACTATTTGTCCTTGTTTTCAACAAGATTTGTCCCTCGTCCCGGAAATAATTGTCCCAGATTTTAGCGGCAATTGTCGCTACGTTTTGGAGCTTTCTGTCCACGCCAAAATTATGTTGCGAATATTTTGGGCCTTAGCCATCGCGGGCCAATTCTGGCGGCCTCTGGGTTGAGTACATCATTCGCAACATAATGAACATTAGAGGTCGTCGCCGGTGCCTGTAAAGGGTGACCGGGAGGAGATGCAGCCGGGAGTTGTTGCAAACGCTGCAAACCTATCTGCAACGTTTCCAACAGTGATGCTTGTTCCCGTTGGCGGCGAGCTGCCGTGAGTGCGCGACAGACCACGTCGCGCAGGGCATCTGGCCTGGCCGGTTTGAGCAGGTAATCGAAGGCCCCTTCTTTTACGGCCGTCATCGCCGTCTCCAAGGCCCCATGTCCTGTCAGCATAATCACGGCCAGATACGGCCGTTGCGCTTTGATAGCTGCCAGTAATTCCGTCCCCTTCATGCCCAGCAAAGGTGCGGTCTAAATCTAACGACGCGGCAATTTCGCGGCCCGCTTCATGAATGGCGGCTAACGCTTTGGCATGTTCCCAATTAGACTCCGGCTGGGTGGATTGCTGCATAAATTTCCTCTTGATTATCGAGCCAGTTTCTGATCCGATGTGGACCTGTTTTCTTACAGACTGTGCCGTTTTCAATATTTCGTAACGGAATGGTTTCCAGAGAACGGCCTTTTCTCCCTATCATAAACAAACAGCACGCAATCAATGACGGAGTAAATTAACCTATCAGGCTGTGGTTGGAACCGGAGCGAACGTATCAATTCCGTTACCTGGTCAACGGCGAACATTGGTGCAACAAATGGCATGCCGATGGCTATGTCCCCAACGATCTAGGTGCAGAAAACTGCGTCGTGGCAACAACAAACGGCGCTGACGCGCCAGGCAATTAAGCGCAACCCGCCTTTTTCTCGGATGCCAAAGCGGTGTGCGAACCGCCATATTATGCGCGGATGAGCAGACGTAAGAATGAGTGGTCTTGGAACGACTAAGTCATAGCTCGGCAAGATTGTCCCATTCTGAATACACACTGAAGTACCTGATTCACTTTGTTGTTTCCTGGTTCTACATCGTTGTAAATACAACGGAACCAGATTGTTTTCGGTCGGAAATTGCTTGATTTCTGACCACCAGCCATTTTTGGCAAGGAGTAATTTTATGAACCAATATTTAGCAGTAAAAAAGCGTCATTTTCTAATAGTTACGGCTATTCTCATGACGGCTCTGATCGCTCTGGTTATGGCTTTTCCAACGCTGGCCGCTGGAGCCTGGGCCAGCGCCAGCGACTCGACCTATGCCCATGCCGAACACAATGCCGTCAAACTGAATGACGGCCGTGTACTGGTTGAGTATGAAACTTACGACCCGGCTACCAACACCTGGACACCCACCGGCCCCACAAATTTTGCTCATTTGAAAGGTTCGACCACTTTATTGGCTGACGGCCGTGTCCTTGTGGCCGGTAATGATGGCAGCATTTTCTACTCTCCCGACTCTAGCGACGCCGAAATCTACGACCCGATTACCGATACCTGGACGCCCACCGGATCCATGACGATTGGCCGTTCTGGCCAATTAGCCGTGCTGCTAAACGATGGGCGCGTCTTGGTTGCTGGTAACCAGTGGGGCAGCGCCTCTGCCGAACTGTATGACCCGGTCACCGGCGTGTGGACGGCAACCGGCAGCATGAACGACCATCATGGGCATGGCACAATCTCTTTGCTGCCCGACGGCCGTGCCCTGGTAGTCGGCGGGGACACTTTTGATTCTGTCCTGGGAGAAATTACTACAAGTACGGCAGAAATTTACGACCCGGCCACCGGTACCTGGCAGTATACTGGCAGTTTGAGCGGCCCTCGCCGTTACCACACGGCAACCATGTTGGCCGACGGCCGTATTCTAGTCGCCGCCGGACGTGATCAAAACAACGCCTGGTTGGGCAGCGCCGAGATTTACGATCCAGCTACCGGCTTCTGGAGCCTCACCGGAACTATGAACCACGCCCGTTACGCGCATACCGCTACCCTGCTCCTGAATGGTCAAGTATTGGTCACTGGTATGCCCAACGTGCCCAATGTCGATCTCTTTAGCTCGGAACTCTTTGATCCGGCCACCGGCCTCTGGTCTACTACGACCAACGCGCCGGAGGAACGCTGGAGCCACACGGCCACCCTACTCGACAATGGGGATGTGTTGGTCGCTGGCGGGATTCAAACGAGCGATCTTTCCATCGGTTTTTACAAGGTAACGGCCGTTCTCTACACCCCCGACAACAACACACCTCCGCCACCAACATCCACAGCTACACCGCCGCCGCCAACAGCAACCCCACCACCGCCCACACCGACACCGCCACCATCAACCCCCACAACCGCACACGTAAGCGACCTGGACGGCAGCAGCTTCTGGCACAACAACCGCCGCTGGAAAGCCACAATCACGATTGCCGTTCTGGATGACTTGGGTAACCCCGTTGCCAATGCGGCGGTAGTCGGTAATTGGAGCGGCGGCATTTCCGGCAGCGCCTCTTGCAGCACGGATGGCAGCGGCTTGTGCAGCGTCGCCAGCAGAAAAATCCGCAAAAACAAGAGCAGCGTGACCTTCACCGTTAGCAATATAAGCCACGCCATATTGTCCTATGATGCTGCCGCCAACAGCGACCCTGATGGCGACAGTAATGGCTCAGCAATTACGGTATTGAAGCCATAGCAAGTATTTGTCCTTAAACAACAGCCAGTCCTGGCGGCAGCCGACTGCCGTCAGGACCAAGACAAACCCAAGTAAGCGGCCAAAAATAAATCATTAATGAGGAAGGCTGCTTACTCGAAGCCCGTTCGCCAATTCCGCTAACTTATTTGCGAACGGGCACTAAATAAGGAGATGATGCTCCAAAAGTCATTGCCGCAGCAGAAATCAATTATTTCTCTTGAATGGTCACGGTTCACAAACTACGCCATTCGCAAAATTAACGAAACAAACGAAAGGAAAAAAATAATGAAATCAAAAATTTTGATTATCTTCTTGGTCTTAATTGCCTTTGTGTTTACGGTCGCCCCCAACGCTTCCGCTCGCTCGGCCCCCCAAGCGCCGCCAACCTTGCCCGGCGTGCCCGGTTTTAACGCCACCGACGCTGAAGAAGAAGGCTACTGGTATTCTCGTTACAACCTGTTAAGCCTGGTTATGCAAAGTGGCAACGGCGAAGCGTTTATGCCCGACCCGGCTATGATGATGGCGGCCATGCAGGCCGTAGACGCCGATCCCAATGACGGCGACACGGTTGTGCCGCCAGCCAATCCGGCCATGCTGCGCATCGTCTATGCTGGGGGCGACCCGCACTTGACCCAAATGATGAACCCGGACGATTTCGCCACCTTGCGCTGGGTGGGTGGTAACACCAGCGTCACCACCGAAGCGTCTGCCTGGACGATTGTGAAGGAGCTAGAATGGGCCAAGCAGTTCCACGTTGACTTCCACTTCGGCACACCACAGGATAATTTCGGCGCCCAGCAGCGTTTTGTGGGCATGGTGATGGCTCTGGAAGCCAAAATGCAGTTGATGGCCTGGTTACAGCAACCAGAGCTTTTTGATGGCAGTCTGGCTGGTGATTTCGTCATGTTGACGGCATTAAGCGATGCCGCCGATGTTTTTAGCGCGACTACATTGCCACACAGCGCCAGCAATCGGTACGCCGACCCAATGGCGGCGCAGATGTTTGCCAATGCCGCCGATGCCCTCTTTGCTCAACTGGAAGAGTCGGAACCGGAAGGTGTCCGCGAGTTGAGCCTGGGGATTCAATCACTGGTCTGGTACGCGGCCAATACGTCGAATGCCGACAATCAAGCCGAAGCGCTGGAAGAGATTGCTGACTGGGGCCGCGAATTGGCCAAGGAAAAGGCGCACACGGCCGTTGACCGGGCGTACAAAGTGCGGGGCCTCATCGAAGCGGGCCGGACAACCAACAGTAATCGGCTGCTCAAAAAAGCGGCCCGCACTTTTAACCGGATGGTGCGGAAGTATGACGGCCGTTACGGCATCTTCAAGAAACAAAACACATACACCATAGATGATGTCGGTACGATTCTGGGTAGCATCAATGCGGCACGCCTTTTCCTGGGCACACGAATTGATCAGGTTGTGGCTGAAAATGTGTTTGCCGGATTCTACGAAGGAACCGTCAACATCAGTGGACTGCAAATCTCATCACCGCCGATAGGATTGTTCAAGGCGCCTTTTGAACAAGAAGAGCCGCCTTTGTTCCTGCGTTACCCCACAACACCCTTCCCGCCGATGGCTGGCGGCGACTATGGCATTGCGCCAGTATTTGCCGCCTCCGTCACCTGGGACGGCGCAGGATGGACGGCCGATCAATACAACTTTGACACGGCCGGCGCGATGCACGCGGCCAATGAAATGATCTGGTTCCATAATGACGAAGTGAATGGTTTTCCGGAAATTGGCAATTAGCTGCTGATTGGCTGGGGTCTGGTAAACGTGTAGAGGTACTCTTATAGGCTGCCTCTACACGTTCGTACCAGAGGAGATATTATTAGCTGCTCGTAGTTAGCCACGTAGTCTTCGGAGTGGCGTCATCCAACAGTACTCCGTCGCTGAACAGCGCGACTACGTACCTTACTACGAACATAGTATACGAGGAGAAAGTAGTTGACAGCGCATAAGATGTCCTTATCAGCCGAACACCAAAGATTACTTGCCCATCGCCAACGAAAAGCCAACTGGAAAAATTGGGGGCCGTACCTGAGCGAACGCGCCTGGGGCACGGTGCGCGAGGATTACAGCGAACATGGCGAAGCGTGGGATTATTTCCCTCACGACCACGCCCGCAGCCGCGCCTACCGTTGGAATGAGGACGGGCTGGCCGGCATCAGCGACCGCCACCAATTTCTCTGTTTTGCCCTGGCCTTGTGGAACGGCCGTGACCCCATCCTCAAAGAGCGCCTGTTTGGCCTGACCGGGCCGGAGGGCAACCACGGCGAGGATGTGAAAGAAGCCTATTTCTATCTGGACAGCGCTCCCACCCACAGCGCTATGAAGATGCTGTACAAATACCCACAGGCGGCTTTTCCTTACAGTGAACTGGTGGCGGAAAACGGCCGTCGCCGTAACCAAGACCCGGAATATGAATTGTGGGACAGCGGCGTTTTCAATGACGGCCGTTATTTCGACATCTTCATTGAATACGCCAAAGCAGACGAAAACGACATCCTCATCCGCATCAGCGCCGCCAATCGCGGGCCGGAAACGGCCGAACTGACCCTGCTGCCCACCCTCTGGTTTCGCAACACCTGGTCATGGGGCTACGAAAAGGGGCCGATGGGTTACGTGCCCGGCAAGCCCCGCCTGCGACAGCAGAGCGATTCCACTGTTGTCGCCGACCATCCAGTGCTGGGCGCATACACCCTCCACGCTGAAAATCCAGCCGACTGGCTTTTTACCAACAACGAGACGAATAATGAGCGGCTGTTTGGTGCGCCCAATGCCACACCCTATGTCAAAGATGCTTTTCACCGGGCTGTGATTCATGGCGATACGGATGCCGTTAATCCAGCCAAAGAGGGAACAAAAACGGCTGCCTTGTATTCTCTGTCCATTCCGGCCGGGGAAACGGCCGTACTCCGCCTGCGCCTCACGTCTGACGAGACAAACCAATCCCCCTTTACCAACTTCGATGCCCTCTTCGCCCAACGCCTGGCAGAAACTGATGCCTTCTATGCTGCCATCCAGCCCGCGCACCTCAGCGAAGATGAAAAACGGGTACAGCGGCAGGCATGGGCGGGCATGTTGTGGTCGAAGCAAATGTATTATTACGACGTGGCTCAATGGCTGGATGGCGATCCTGCCGGGCCGCCGCCACCAGAATCACGAAGAAACGGCCGTAACCGCGACTGGAC
>JANTGY010000190.1 GCA_024762695.1 Anaerolineae bacterium | reverse complement strand
AATCGCCAAACGGCAGCCAATCCACTGCGCTGTGAATGGCTGTGGGGTGTTCGGCCAGATGGTGGACATCGCGGCCAAACATATCAAAGGCTACTATCCAGCCCATCACCCAGGAGGAGATGATGGCCGCCCAGGCCAACAGCCAGCTCAATGTCTTGTTATGCTTGGTAAACAGCATAATCAAGAAGAAACCGAGCAATGGCATGGCCGGAATGAGCCAGGTCAATAATTGAAGCGTTTGTTCTGTCATAGTTTTTAGTCTCTAGTCGCTTTAGTCGCTAGTCGCTAGTTCTTCAATGAATCCAACTCTTCGGCTACAACTGAATCTCGATGGCGGTAAATGGAGATGATGAGCGCCAGACCAACGGCCGCTTCGGCTGCGGCCACCGTTAATACGAAGACCGCCCAGGCCAGGCCCACAGGTTGATCGGGCGCGCGATAACGCCAAAACGCCACTAAATTAATATTGACCGCATTTAACATCAGCTCGACGCCCATCAAAATGGCAACGGCGTTGCGACGCGCTAATACCCCATATAGACCAATAGAGAAGAGAGCCGCAGCTACGAATAAATACCAGGACAATGGAATCATGCTTCGTCCTCCGTCTTTGGCCAGGCTACCCAAATCGAGCCGATAAGCGCCGCCAACAACAACACGGATGCGATTTCGAAGGGAAGAACGAACGCATCAGGACTGACAAAAGCCCGTCCCATAGCGGCGACGCTATCCAAAATCATGCTGTCGGGAACCGGCGTCTTAAAAGCTAACGACACGCCTTCCATCGGCTCAACCGGCCAGAATTGACGCATTTGCCATAAAATGAATCCGATAACGGCAAAAACGGAAACGGCCGTTAACCCAGCCAATCCCGGTTGCGAATTAAACGGCGATTCATCTGTTCGCATCATGCGTCGCGTTAGCATAATGGCGAAAATAATCAAAATCGAAATCGCGCCGATGTAAACTAACAGCTGCGCCATCGCTAAAAACCCGGCATCCAGCATCACGTACAGGCCAGCCACGCCTAAAAACGAGGCCATCAGCGCTAACGCTGCATGGAACAGATTGTTATTGGATACCACAACCCACCCCATCATCAACGTGAACAAGCTAATTACAATAAAAATGATTTGCTCAATCATACTTAATCCCTGGTCTCCAATCCCCAGTTTCCAGTTTTTAGTGCGCCACGGCTTCGGCTACGGTCGCTTCAACCCCAACGCTTTCCAAACCTTCTTGGCGCCCTTCCTGAGCCTCGCGCTGTTTACGGCCACGCCAACGTAAAATCTCCAATGCAACAGCGCCAACCAGTACATTACTGACCAGATGAACGCCCGCCTGTGTCCAGGCGCTAACGCCAACAGGCAGCGCCTTATCAACCAAAGCCACGACTAATATCAACGCCAAAGACAGCGGCACCAAAAACTTCCAGTTAAAATCCATCATCTGGTCAATACGGAAACGCGGCAGCGTACCGCGAATCCAAACCAATACAGAAAACATTACAAACATCTTGATGAAAAAGGCAACTAACCCAATTAGATTGCCTAACGCAAAGCCACCCGACGTCACATATGTCTCCAAACCGAAGAAACGATAACCGCCCAAGAAAACGATCACAAACAAACCCGACATAAAGAGCGCGCTAGCATATTCGGCCAACATAAACATGGCAAACTTCATACCACTGTATTCAATGTGGAACCCGGCGACAATCTCTGATTCAGCCTCGAGCAAGTCAAAAGGCGTGCGCCCCATTTCGGCTAATGACGAAATAAAGAAGATCAAGGCTGACAACGGAACGACAATAATAAAAGGAACCGCTTGGGCTTCAACAATATCTACTGTGGACATAGATCGGGCCAGCAAAATGGGAATGAGGAGCGACAGAATCATCGGCACCTCGTAGCTCACCATTTGCGCGACTGCGCGAAAAGCGCCTAGCAAGGCATATTTATTGTTAGACCCCCAACCAGCCAGCAAAATGGTGACAACGGAGACAGAACTGATGGCTAAGACATAAAATAAACCGATATTGAGATCTACGCCGATCATACCCGGCGCAAAAGGCATAACCGCCCACATCATCAAGACTGTGACCACAATCAGAAACGGAGCTAGATTGTATGCCCATAAATCAGCGCCGGCAGGGGTAATAATCTCTTTGGTGAGCAGTTTCAAAGCGTCGGCAACTGGCTGCAAAAGACCATATTTACCGCCAACACGGTTAGGGCCGATACGATCCTGGAAACGCGCAATCACTTTGCGCTCAAGCCAAATAAGTACAAGGACGATCAGTAACCCAAAAGTTGCTACCAATAAGGCGCCAATGACATCTAAAGTTGGATCGACCCAAGGAGCGTCGCCCCAAACTTGACGCAGGTATGTCCCTGTCGTCAATTCAACCAAACTTTTAAGAAACTCCAAAAAGCTGAAGCTCATATAAATACTCCATTTGTAAGATTCGTTCTAAATATGGTAATGAATGAAGCGGGCACAAAAAAAAGGATAGAAATTTTGGTGATTCTACCCTTTCATATTGCTCTATGCCTAAACCCACTTGAGGACGCCCCTGCCCCAGGCGTAGGCGAGGGCCGCCGTAAGTATCACAATAAATAACGCGATCTCGACGACGGCGAACAAGCCAACTTGCCCATAAGCAGCGGCTATGGGGAAGAGAAAGACGGCTTCGATGTCGAAGATGACAAAAATCAACGCATAAATATAGTATTGGACTTTGAACTGCACCCAGGTGTCGCCCACTGTCTCAACGCCACATTCGTAGATTTGTTGTTTAATATAATTGGGTTTTCGGGGGCCAAGTAACAGGTTTATACCTATTGGCAAGGCCGGAAATAGTGGCGTTATGACCACCATGAAAGCTATGAATCGCCAGTCACTAATCACGTGACATCCTCCAATCCTACTCCCGTTTGAGGGGGCGTGAAATTTGCCCCATTTATATCACATGCCCGAAAGAGCGGCAAAGGGAAACATGGCAATATTGTCTTATTTTGGGTGATTTGCGCTCTTTAGGGAGTCGGGAGAATCTGCTATAATTTATGTGTGGGGAGACGGCCGTCGAAACCCCAATTGGCAATCTCCCGAATGTTTGGTTTAATTAAAGTTACACATTTATGGTTTCATCTCAGCAATCAAGACGCTTTTGTAATTTCCCATGCTAGATTCATCTTACGAACCTCAACGGATTTTGGCGGTTGACGATAACGCTTTTACGCTGCGTATTGTTCAGCATACGTTAGAACAAGCCGGGTTTGATGTGGTAACGGCCGTTTCCGGCCCCGACGCACTCAAACTCATCAACCGACATGGTATCCCCCATTTAGCTATTGTAGATTTACATATGCCCCAAATGAGCGGCTTCGAGTTCTGCCACGCCGTGCGCGAATTTAGCGACATGCCTGTCATCATGCTTACCGCCGCCAATGCCGAAGAAACCGTCATTCAAGGACTGGAGCAATACGCCGAAGATTACATCATCAAGCCATTTAGCCCCAGCGAATTAGTAGCGCGCGTCAAACGCGTACTGCGCCGTATAGACAGCTATGAATATACCCGCGAATCGACTACGCGAATCGACGATAATTTGATGGTTGATTTCCCTAAGCGGGAAGCGTTAGTCAATGGCAAATCGGTTTCCCTCACACCAACCGAAGCCAAACTCCTCTACATCTTGGTACGTAACGCTGGCCGTATCGTGACAACTGATTTCTTACTCAACCGGATTTGGCCGATGCAAGATGCACAGGAGGACAGGCTGCACGTGCATGTCCATCGACTGCGCCGTAAAATTGAAACGAACTCGACCACGCCATCTTATATCGTGGCCGAACGAGGTACAGGCTATCGGTTTGTGTTGGATACAGAAACGGCCCTTTAGCCCCCTACCACGCAAAATCCGCCTCATCCTCTAACCCCAATTTCACCGCCAATGCTGCATTCGACAGTCCTGTAAACAACGCTCCATCGGGGAATAAAATAGAGAGTAGGCGCAACGCGACGGCCGCCATCTACTTGCTTGACGAAAGCCATCCCGATTTCATCCTTTCCCACATCAATGTCGATAGAACCAATGCCATATCAATCCCAAAAATGTTTCGCGCGATGACAATCGGAACGCCTTCCGGCTTCGCGGGTATGACAGTCGAGAGACAATTGAATAATTACTGTGGTGTTATCGCCGTAAACAAGCGGCAAACGGCGAATTTACCCTTCATTTTGTCTATCATCTTTAATCCTAACACGTTATAATAATCGCACGATTAGCAAAGGAACAGTTGTGGCCCAAAGAACGAACGAACAATGGATTAACGAGTTACAAACGTCCGGCCCAGCGCATGACGCTGCCGTTGCCGATTTACTCAACATTCTGTCGTCTGGGCTGCGACGCGGCTTACTCTCTCAGGTCAACACATCCGCCCCCGAATTTGAAACACAAGCAGAAGATTTTGCCCAAGAAGCGCTTTTGAAAATCCTGGCAAACATTAAAAGCTTTGCCGGACGCAGTAAATTCACAACCTGGGCGCACAAAATTGCCGTTTCTGTGGCCTTAACCGAACTACGCCGGAAACGATGGCAAGACCATTCTTTGGATGGGATGATGGATGATGGAGGCGGCGATTACACGCCCAGCTTGGCCGCCGATAAAGCGCCTGCCCCAGAAAATGCGGCCGAAAGAGCCGAGACGATGACCCATGTTGCCCGCTTGATCGAAGAAGCTTTGACCGAGAAACAACGTACGGCTTTGGTAGCGTCGGTGATTGAAGGCGCAACAACAAATGAAATCGCGCAAAAAATGGCGATGAATCCCAATGCCGTTTACAAACTGCTGCATGACGCTCGCCTACGGCTAAAACGGAGCCTGGCGCAAGAAGGTTTGACGCCGGCCGATATTATCAACGTCTTTCGATGAGACGAGGTAAGAACTAATATCGCCGGGCCGTCAAAGTAACTGAGATGACTAATTTTTTTGATAAACTGCGAAAACTAATCCAATTAGATACAAAACCGGCGCTAGAAACGGCCGTCCCCCCCATTGCCCTAACCGATACGGCCGTCGCCGACCTGATGCGCCAGGTAGACGAAACCGAGGCTGACCAATACTCATGCGCAGAAACTTCCGCACTCCTGGACGAATACGTGGAATTGGTGCAATCGGAACAAGACGCCGCTACTCTCATGCCACTCGTCGAACGTCATCTCGTCCACTGCCCCAACTGCCGCGAACATTACGATATTTTGTTAACCATTCTGCAGACAGAATAGCGCTTCAGCCAGCCAACCAACAATTCTGCAAAAGCTGATTGCTGAAATCCTGAATCGCCCTGCAAGGAGAATTCCCATGAAAAAAGCAACCTGGAATGGCGCCATACTCGCCGAAAGCGATCAGACCATCGTGATAGAAGGTAATCATTATTTCCCGCCAGACGCCGTCAACCGCGCCTATTTTCGAGCCAACAGCAAACAGACAACCTGTCCCTGGAAAGGCGCCGCCAGTTATTATGACATTACGGTCGAGGGCAAGCTCAATTCAGGCGCGGCTTGGTATTATCCCGACCCTAAATCGGCGGCCAAAGAAATCGAAAATTACGTCGCCTTCTGGCGCGGTGTGCGTGTGGAGTAACCAATATGGCATTGTTGGCCGGCGACATTGGGGGGACGAAAACCGTCCTGGCCCTTATGGATAACGCGCAAAACGCACGCCATCCATTACAAGAAACCCGCTTCCCCAGCGATGAGTACGAATCGTTGGAAGCGATCATCGCCCAGTTTTTGGCCGATATACGCGTCCCTGTCACCGTCGCCTCGTTTGGCGTGGCCGGGCCGGTCGTCAATGGCCGGGTGGAAGTCACCAACCTGCCCTGGATAATTGACGCGGCGGCTATCTCCCAAACATTTGGCATCCCACAGGTGTTCTTGCTCAACGATTTGGAAGCGATTGCCAATGCTGTGCCCCATCTGGAGGCGGATGATCTCCATACGCTGAACGCGGGGCAGCGAGAAGAAGGTGGAGCCATCGCCATCATCGCCCCCGGCACGGGGCTGGGCGAGGCGTTCTTAACCTGGAGCGACAATCTCAACCGCTACCAAGCTCATCCCTCGGAAGGCGGTCACGCCGCTTTTGGCCCTGGCAATGATGAACAAATAGATCTGCTGCGTTATTTACACGGCCGTTTCCAACACGTCAGCTATGAACGGGTCTGTTCCGGGATTGGCATCCCCAATTTGTATGATTTTATGCGTGCAGACGGCCGTTACGCCGAACCAGCCTGGTTAGCGACAGCCGTCGCCGCCGCCGAAGACCCTACCCCCGTCATCGTCAACGCCGCTGTGCGACAAAACATCCCCCTTTGTACGGCCGTCGTACATTTATTTGTAGACATTTTAGGCGACGAAGCCGGTAATCTAGCCCTGAAAACCTTAGCCACCGGCGGCGTCTACATCGGCGGCGGCATCCCGCCCCGCATCTTACCCCAACTCGAACACCCTCGTTTCCTGGCCGCCTTCCGGCGCAAAGGGCGCTTCGCCGATTTGATGGAAAGCATTCCTATTCACGTCATCCGCAATCCTAAAGCCGCCCTTTTCGGCGCCGCTCATTACGGCTTGGAAACTAGCCGCGACCATAGCCCCTTGTGACAAATCACACCTTCCCGTGTCCAATATGATCGAAACGTATTGAATGCCCGTTTCACACATCTTAAAAGGCAAAGCACGCGGGCCGCGCGGCGATGAATGGAAAATCCGTGTTCATCTGCGTTTATCCGCGTCCAATCCCCACGGAGGCGTTTATGTTTGACAAAATCATGGGCCGGTTCGACGATTTTGACATGGAAAAAGTGATGGAAGTTGTTAATCTGGTCTGGAATAATCGAGAAAAATTTATAGATTTGATTGAAAACTTGCCCCAATTATTAAACGAAACAGGCGAAAGCATCGAATCGGCCGGAGCCAGCGCCATGAAGGCCAGCGTATTTCTGTCGGGAGACGAAAAAGGCTCGCCCAGCGCCGGCGAATTATCGGAAATCGCGGCCGGGGCATTGGATCGTTGTTACAAAGAAATTAACGCCGCCACCAAAATTATGCGCAGCCTGGGGCAAGAAATGGATGATGTCCGCATTCCCAGCATGAAACCCAAATACATGGATGTCCTCGGTCATCGCGTCGTCAGCGGCCTGGATTTTGGCGAGGAAGGGCTGTTTGATAAGGCGGCTGGCCGGTTGCAAGACGGCTCGGATCGCTTAGGCGCCGTCGGCAAGGATTTGCGGCTTGTTGCCAAGAATTTACGCGAAATGGGCAGCGTACTGACCGACACAGGCAAGGATTTGAATGATGTGGGTTTGCAATTGAAGCAAAGCGGCGGAACGCTGCGGTCGTTGAGTCATTTAAAGTAAAACGTGATGCGTAAAACGTAATGGGTGGTTTAGGGTAAATAATGGCGCAGGAAACGGCGATTCGGGTTTTTGAGGATAAGGCGTCGTTAAGCAAGGCGGCGGCGGATTTGGTTGTGTTGGCGGCGCGGAAAGCTGTGGATAATCACGGCCGTTTCCTCATCGCCTTGTCCGGGGGCAGCGGGCCGGTGGGGATGTTCCATTTATTAGCCCAATCGCCTTACGCCGACCAAATGCCCTGGGCGCAAACCCATGTCTTTTGGGGCGACGAACGATTGGTTCCGCCAGACGATCCCGGCAGTAATTATGGTCAGGCAGCGCAGCTTTTACTCAATCATGTCCCCATCCCGGCGGGAAATATCCATCGGATGAAGGGGGAGTTGGACGGGAAAACGGCCGTTTCCGACTACGCCGCCCAACTCCAACAACTGGCCGAACCGGGCCGCGCCTGGCCCCATCTCGATTTGGCCGTCATGGGATTGGGCGGCGACGGCCACACCGCTTCTCTCTTCCCCGGCCCCATCCCCGCCGCCGAAACGCAGAATTCGGTCATGGCCGTCACCGCCGATTACGACGGCCGTCCCGCCCAACGCATCAC
>JANTGY010000189.1 GCA_024762695.1 Anaerolineae bacterium | reverse complement strand
TGCTCCAGAAAACGAGCGAACTGTCGGCTAAAGGACAAAAGCAGTTGGTCATGATTTATAATCAGGCGCGTCATGCGTCTAAACTCATTGAGCAAATCCTAGATTTTAGCCGTCGTTCGGTCATGGAATTGGCAACATTGGATTTGCTGCCATTGGTCAAGGAGTTGTTCAAACTCCTTGAAAGAACAATGCCGGGAAACATTAAATTATCGCTGGATTATCATGAGAAAGGTTATATTGTTAAGGCAGATCCAACCCGGTTGCAGCAAGTTTTTATGAATCTGGCCGTGAATGCGCGCGATGCCATGCCCGACGGCGGCCAACTAACAATCGCGTTGTCAACCTTGATCCTGTCGCCTGAACAATCGCCTCCCTTGCCAGATATGTCTTCCGGCGAATGGGTCCAGGTTAGTGTGTCGGATACAGGCGCTGGGATATCTGAAGAAAATCGGACGCGCCTTTTTGAGCCGTTTTTTACAACCAAGGAGCCTGGAAAGGGAACAGGGTTGGGGTTAGCTCAGGTACATGGGATTATTAAACAGCATGGCGGATCGCTTGATGTGCAAAGTCAATTGGGCGTTGGCTCAACCTTTACCTTCTTTTTACCGCTTTTACCTTTAGCTGAAACCAAAACCATACCTGAATCAGAAAGTGTTCTACCGGTTGGCGGAACAGAAACGATTTTATTGGTTGAGGATAACCAGGATATGTTGTCGTCGGTGTCGGAAGCGTTAATGTCGTTGGGGTATCGGGTCTTGACGGCGACAAATGGTATGGAAGCGGTGGGAATATTGGCGCAGAAGGAAACGGCCGTTTCTCTCGTACTCAGCGATTTGATTATGCCCGAAATGGGCGGATTGGAGCTTTACGAACACATGCGCAAAGCGTACCCGCAAACAAGGATGATCATGATGACCGGCCATCCTTTGGGGAAAGAAGCAAAAGGCTGGGAGGAATACAGCGCTGTAGGTTGGATTCAGAAACCGTTTGTCGTTGATGAATTGGCGGCGCGCGTGCGGGCGGCGCTCGATGGCGTCGTGTAAATCAGGAGAGAACTCCGCTTTCTAATTGGTTTGGATTAAGTAGACTGGGCCACAACGGCCGTTACCGGACATTCTGCCACACACACCAGACAACCGCGGCAGCGGTGGATGTCAATAAATGGCGGCTCATCCCGATCGATGCGAATAATTGCCTTGGTGGTGCAAGCCTTTTGCGCCAGACAACGGTTACAGTTGAGGCATAAATTGAAATCAATGTAAAGCGTTTTATTGTCTGTTCGGGCCATTTTCTTTGAGATTGGAGGCTAGAGATTGGCAATGCGCCTTAATCTCCAGCCTCTAATGTTAGGTGAGAACGGGAAAACGGATTGCATTAAGAAGCCGATGGTTCTCTCGTTTTCCCTGAGTAAACCCCCAAAAACAGTCTGTTGCTTTGTGGTTTACCTAAATCTTCAACCTTTTATACGGGAATACGCGGCGTCTTGGGGCAATGGCTCAGATATTCAAACCCCTTATCCGTCAACACAACCAAGTCCTCGATGCGGACGCCGCCCCAGCCAGGAATGTAAACGCCCGGTTCAATTGTTACCGTCATTCCCGCCTGCATGATTTCCTTTTCAGCGCGCGTAGACAGGTGGGGCGCTTCGTGGATAAAAAGGCCGACGCCATGTCCCAACCCGTGTCCAAAATATTCGCCATGCCCGGCGTTAGCAATGATGTCGCGGGCCAGGGCGTCTACTTCTTTACCGTTCATACCTGGTTTTATTTGGTCGAGTACGGCCGTTTGCGCTTTCTGAACTAAATTATAAACAGTCCAATACTGTTCGTCCGGTTCATTGCCCAGATAAAAACTGCGCGTCATATCGCTGTGATAGCCGTCCAATTTAGCGCCCATATCCACAACAATCGCATCGCCGGCTTGCAAAAAGCGATCTCCTGGGCGATGATGCGGCAGAGCGGCATTGGGGCCAGACGCTACAATCACATCAAACGCCATGCCGTCAGCGCCCATCTGGCGCATTGCCTTTTCCAATTCCCAGGCCACCTCCTTTTCGGTTAAACCGGGACGCGCCATTTCATTGAACTGCGCCATAGCCTTATCGGTGATAGCGGCGGCGGCGCGCAAGATATCTAGTTCCGCTTCCGTTTTAATTTGGCGCAGCGGCTCAACTGTTTTTTCCAAAGAGACCCAGGAAATGTCCGCGACCTTTTTTAGTCTGGCCGCTTCATTCAGGGTTAAGTGATCGCCTTCAAGGCCAATTTTATCGACTCCGGCGGCGGTCAGAAATTCGGCCGTTTTCTTTTCCGTGCGATCATGCTTAAAAAGCGTAAAGGCCGGGGCTTGCGCCGCCGCTTGCTCCCAATAGCGGAAATCTGTGGCTAGCAGCGCCTTGTCGCGTGTGATGAGAAGCTGCCCTGCCGACCCGGTAAAACCGCTGAGCCAGCGCCGGTTCATTGCGCTGTTGATGAGTAAGCCATCAACATGCCATTCATCGAATTTTCCCCGAATGGCGTTTAATCGTTCCTGTGTAGTGTCATTGTTCATCAACAAAATCCTTTTTAGGCGAAGACGGGAAGGTCATTTAAATTAGGAAAGCATTGATTCTCCCGTTTTCCTGAGTAAACCGCAAAGAATTAGCGCATTTTTATCAAAAAGCTTTGGCTCTTTGGGATTTCGCGGGGGGGTAGGTTGCGAGTGGCGCGTAGCGGGTGGCTTGTCCAGAGGTATTACTCGCTGCTCGCTACCCACCACCCATGCCAACCCCATAACTAAAGAGTGAATGACGATTGGGCTATGAATCTAAAATCTGCATAGCTTTAATTTCCGCCCCTAAAATATCGCGTAAAATAGCGATCATGGTGGCGTAAGTTGGGTCCATCCCAAAGTAGGATAGGTTTTGCGCTCCTAGATTTTTCCCTTTGCTAAACGGCGTATCGGACGCATAATGCAAGATGCCGATGGGGAAGGGGGCCTGGTACAGGTTGACTAATTCATTATAGGGATGTCGTTTAGGCCGAACCATCTCATAAATGCCGCTCAAATAAGGCCCGGCTTCCATTTCCATATCGGTGTAGCCTTCCTGGTAGAAGACTGACATGTAGCCTTCGTTTTGCAGGAATGTGCCGGGAACGGTGATCGCTTTTTGGTTGTCCATGACGGTTCCGTACACGAGATAAGGGGCTACATCGTCGGCGGTGAAACGATTTTGGAAGAGAAAGGTGTTAAGAGAGTGCTCGTCATGGACGACGCTGGGGATCATCACATCGCCGATACGGCCGTTTAATGTGGCTGCCTTGCCCATAATGTAGACGCCCCGGATTTCGGCCGCATTTCGGGCCGTTTCGGTTAATACCTGGTAGGCGGCCATTCCCAGCGGGTAATCTATATTCACGATCAGGGCATTGCTTTGGCTTAGCGAGTCGATGCCCGGCAGCCGGAGACGGCCGTCCAAACAGGCTGGGTTGAGTTTATTCAATTCTACGGCCTGCACTTCAATATCAAACGCATGGCCGCTGGGAACCCGAACAATTCCTAGCTGGCGTTCATGGGCGATGCGTTCCTGGTAAATATCAGGATTGGCGCTTTCATATTTTTTGAGTACGTAATAAAGAAAATTCTCGCGGCTGCTAGGTACATTACGATCCAAGATGTCGTGATATTCGCGTTGTAATTCTTCACTGCCGTTGTGATGGATAAATCGCTCCAATTCCGCTTCATGCTGAATGGCAAACCCGCTGAGTAGATTGGTCATGCTGTGTGTGTTGCTGGAAATGAAGTAAACGGGACGCTGGTCAAAAATGATGTCGGGGGCGCTCCGTTCGACATTTTTCCACCAGTGGCGGGTGGCCCGTTTGTAGTCGGTGAGCGATCCGGCCAGGGAGCGGATGGCAAGCTGCTGTTTTTTCTGGGCGATGGACAGCATCTGCACGGCCGTCTCCTCACGCCAGATTTTGGTTAACATTTCCAGGTCTTCCAGGGGGACGGCCGTTTCCACACTCAATAGGCCTAACTGGGCGCTGGTTGGCAGCCCGCCTGCGGCCCGAATTTGTTCCAGAATGGCGATGACCGGCCGTTTGTTAAACAGGCGGTACAATTTGCGCCGTTCAATTTGGTAGGCTGTCAAAATAGGAATCAGGTCGTCAATGTCGGAGCGGCTGGCGATGTAGACGGCAAACGTCTCGTCGCCATCATAAAAACTGCGGCGGCGACGACCGGGCGCGCTGACGGGTTCCCACGATTCCACATCAGCGTAGCCATGTTGAGCAAACACCTGTTCCGATTGTCCCATCACAACCAAACGAATGTGGCTCAGGCAGGAAGGTATGCGCAAAATGGCGTAAATGAAGGCGGCCATGTCGGGCTGCGGTTCGTCGGCGGCCACATGCAGCGCAGAGCGTATCCGCTTGTGCGCTTCGATGAGCGTTTTGATTTGCACCTCGCGCGTGCTGCGCAGCAGCGAGTAGTAAGTGCGTAAGTAAAGATTGATTTCTTCGTTGCCGGAGACGGGGACGGTTCGATCCATAATAACATTTAGGCATGTTAGCTTGTCAGCTTTCAGCCAGACTCCTTATTGGTTTACCCAAACACGGCCGTTTCCGGCCACAACTTCGCCAACGACGACGGCCGTTTCACAATGCGCTTGATAAATAGACACATTCTCCGGCGGAACGGCTGCCAACAGCCCGCCCGATGTTTCTGGCGTCCACAACATATCTTGCATTACCAGGCTGACGCCTTCGGCAAAGGTGACATGCGGCTCGAAAAACACGTTGTTGTTGCCCTTACCGCCAGGGAAGGTTCCCATTTTACCGTAATCAATCGCACCGGGCAGGAAAGGCAGTTTATCCAATGAGAAATGGAAGTCTACGCCTGCCTGGTCGGCCATTTCATGGGCGTGGCCCAGCAGCCCAAAGCCGGTGATGTCGGTCATCCCGTTGGCGTTGGCGCGTTCGGCGGCGCGGGCAGCTTGTTTATTGAGTTGTTTCATGCTGGCAACGGCCGTTGCCACATGCGCCTCATTGGTCTTCTGCGCCTTCAACGCCGTCGTTATCACACCCACGCCCAGCGGCTTGGTCAACAAAAGTATATCGCCGGGCCGCGCGCCACCCTTCGCCTTCACCTTGTCCGGATGAATGATACCCGTCACCGCCAGCCCATACTTCGGCTCTTTGTCATTCACGCTGTGACCGCCGACGACCACCGCGCCCGCCTGGGCGACCATCTCGGCCCCGCCGCGCAGCACCTCGCGCAAAATATCGCCCGCCAAATTGTCGGGAAAAGCGACCAGATTGATAGCGAACAACGGATCCGCGCCCATCGCATAAATGTCGGATAGGGCATTCGCGGCGGCAATCGCGCCAAAATCATAAGGGTCATCCACCACCGGGGGGAAGAAGTCGGTGGTGGTGACGATGGCTTGTTCCTCGTTTAATTTATACACGGCCGCATCATCGGCCATGTCCAGCCCTACCATCAAATTGGGATAATCGGCTGCATTGAATATTGTGCGTAATGGCTGCAACACGTGCGCCAGGTCCGTTGGACTCAGTTTAGAGGCTCAACCAGCGCAGGAAGCGTAGGCCGTGAGGCGAATTTGTTTTCCAGTCATGGAATTCCTTTGTTCTATATTTTGTATTTTGCATCCTCCGTTAGGATTGCGCGCGACTTGAGGCCGCAAAATCTGACGGTGTAGGATACGATGGCGCAAATCAAATACTGTAAAATACCGTTTGGAAGTATAGCCAATGCTTTCACAGTGGCAATGTCGGAACGGTGTACAAGCGGATCAGTCTTTTATTGTTCTAATAATAAGAAGGATAATTTTGGACTTTTGACAACAGGCGTTGGCTGAGATAGAGGCTGGCATCATGCAGCGCGGCATGGATTTGGATCGCTTCTTGCTGGTAGCGTTCTTTCTTCTCCCGCGTCCAATAGTGTGGGGGTTCGGCCAGATTGGTAATGCGGTCGGCCAGTTTCACCAGCCAGATTTCGTGGGGCTGCTCCTGGATGCGGCGCAGGCTGTCGGCCATTTGCGCTGCTTTGGGCAGGGTTGTGTCTTTTGTGAGAGCGAGGACGCCGTCGGCAACGGCCGTGCCAAATGCATCTTTTACATTTTGGTAGGTGACGGCCGTATCCTCAATCACATCATGCAGCAGCGCGCACTGCACCGCCAAGTTGCCATCCCGATCCGGCTCAAGCGCCAGCGCCGCCATCACCTCCATGCTGACAAAACTCAGGTGCATGATGTAAGGCAACTCCGTCCCCGGAAACAACTGCCCATCATGCGCTTCCATCGCAAAGCGATAAGCTTTTGTATAAATTTCTGGCGACCAATTTAGGTTCATGATTCTTTTTGCCGGGTGACGTTCAACATGGAAACAAGTGGGCAATTAATACCATAGACCTGATCTTAAAAAATTATATTTTCGTGTCGCAAACAAAACCCAAAAATCATTTCCTTCAGGCCAGACAGCTAAACAAACAGCTGGCGTATTGTTTAATGATGTCTTCCCCTTTGGAATATACGCAACATAATCCTCCCCTCGTTCAAGGAAACCAGCTTCCCTTAAATGGGAACAGGGGCTGCCAAGTTCATCCCAACGATACCACCCTTCTTCATCTAACCACTGCTCTAGATGGGAGAATATTTTGTCTTTGCTGTTTAGATTTGTGCCACAACGGCGTGAATTTACTAAAAAGTATTTCCGCCATACAAAAGTCTCTGATCCTGCGTTTCCTGGAAAACCACTGTACCATTGAATTGTAGATTTTTCTTCGATCCGAGTGTAAACGCAATCTGGAAAAGATGGAACTAGTTTCACATAGGTAGGCCATTCTGTAAGAAACATGGAAAAGCCTATAAAAATTAACAAGCTCATACTTATGATAGTAGCCAATTTGGGTGGCTCAGATTTGCTCAATTTATTATCCCCCTTTTTCGTGACCCCTCCCGAAGGTTTGAGAGCCTCCGGGAGGGTGGTATATCATCGTCCAACGCCGGCGCTGCCGCCGAATGCGGCTGACATTTCCTCGTAGATGGAGTCAATGCTGGCGGTGTCGCCGGCGTAGAAATTGCCATTGGCCGCCGCTGCCAGCGCCGAGAGGGTGGCGTCGTCGGCATCGCTGCCATAGGCGATGGTGAAGACAGTGGCGTCGCTGTTAATGACGTCGCTAATCAACACATCGTCAAAGCGATAGCGAGAGCTGAATGTATCTTCCCCATCGGTCAGAACGACGAGCGCGTTGGCTGTGTTGACGGAAGTGGTTTTGCTCAGCAGCGCGGCGCCGTCGCCGATAGCGTCGAAGAGGGTGGTGTCGCCGTTGGCGTGCAGCGACAGAATTTCGTGGATAACTTTGTCGCGTGTCTCGCCAACCAAAACGTGGTTGACGATGATTTCCGGTTCGGTGGCGAAGGCGATGATGCTGATGTAGTCGTCGTCGCCCATTTGCTCGACGAACTGTACGGCCGCTTGCAGCATATTCGCCATCTTATCGCCGCGCATACTACCCGATGTGTCCAGCAGCATAACCAGATTGACATCTTTACGGGCCGACTGCCATAATTCCTGCACGGCATAGACGGTTTCCACACTGGGATTGTTGAAGACGTTGGCTGGTTGGGCCAAATCGACGCCATTGCTCTCAACTAACGGCGCGACGATGCTGACATTGTTGTTGACGGGGCGTAATCCGACGGAAACGGCCGTCCCCTGCGCCTCATCCCCCAATAAATAATCACGGAAAAGCCGGGCCGCTTCGCTGTTGGCGGCCTGGTTCAGGCAAGCCGGAAAATCAGCCACAAACGTGCCTTCCAGCGGGTAAATGGGGACGATACGGCCGTTCCCGTAATACAAAACCGTCGCCTCATACATCACCGCCGCGCCTAAGTAACTGACATCGCGCGCGCTCATCGTCGCCCCCAATGTGTCGGCGCTGTTGCTGAACCAGGCCACGCCCCCTTCAAACGCGCCGACAGAGGCTTGCACAATCGGTTGTTGGATGTCGTCGGTGGAGACAGCGGCCGTTTTGGATTGCGCCGCTTGCACCACCGCCAGCAGTGTGCTGGTTC
>JANTGY010000188.1 GCA_024762695.1 Anaerolineae bacterium | reverse complement strand
TTTATGGCGCCGGGCGATGAACCTGGCGACGATGCTGGCTTGCCCAGCGCCCCATCTTCAGACACAAGTATTATGCTGCCGCTCATATTGCGGAATTGACCTCGATTAGTCGTTGATTGTGAAAAACGGCCGTTATCGTTTAGCAGGGTTTTTCCAAACTCATAAAAAAACTGTGCGCTTCAAATTCTAATGACCAGTTTCAAGGGGCGTTGCCTCGGCGCTGCGCGCCTGGCGACGCCAAGGAGAGTGGGTTTTTTTCAATTTCTGGGGTCTTTGACCCCAGAAATTGAAAAAAAACCTTAGCCCTCCCCCGCACGGGGCGCGCAGCGCCCTCGTGCGGGCAATACCCAACTCGCAAAATATAAGTTTGACGTGCAACATTGTCCAAATTGATAAATTTATTATGAGTTTGGAAAAACCCTGTATCGTTTAGGCGGTAACGGCCGTTTCTATTTCATCCATGTTATAATCTCGACAAACCAATCCATCACTGATTAGAGGCCCACATGTCCTTAATTTGGCGATCATTCATCCCTTACCATATCCTCAAAGACTTCACCGAACGGCCTGACGCCTCGTTGGCCGACCGCGAAAGTCGTTTCCATGCCGTCGCACTCTTTGCCGACGTATCCGGGTTCACTGCCATCAGCGAAGCCCTCGGCTCAGTTGGACTGGGCGGCACAGAAGAATTGACGGCCGTTCTCAATAGCTATTTCGAGCCAATGATCGACCTCATTCATTCCTACGGCGGCATCGTCGCTAAATTTGGCGGCGACGCCATGACCGTCTTCTTTCCGTATGAGGTTGATGCTTTCGAGGCCGTTGCGTGCCGGGCCATTCAGTGCGCCTTGGATATGCAGGCTAGAATGGGCGATTATGCCGCCATTCCCACGCAAGCGGGCACATTTAGCCTGACGATGAAAGCGGGATTAGCGTCGGGCCAACTTTTAAGCGCAGTTGTCGGCCACTCCATTTTGCGATTGGAAAACATCATTGCCGGCCGGCTCCTTGATCGCGCCGCCGAAGCTGAACACCACGCGCAAAAAGGGGACGTGGTTATCCATCAAGACTTACTGGCCGTTTCCAAGCACATACAACATGAACCTTTGACGTCCGACGGCGCATTTAATCTGGTCAAAGCAGTCGTTCGATCGGTTGTTAAATTCCCGTTGGCTCCCATCCCAAATTTGCCGCAAGACACGATAAAAACCATCGCCGCTTTTATCCCCCCCAGCATTGCGCAGCGCATCAAAACCGGGCAAACCAGCTTTATCAACGAACACCGCAAAGCGACGGTTTTATTTGTGGGTTTTCATGGGTTTGACTATGACGACGACCCGACGGTTAGCGCTAAGCTGCAAAAATATCTGTACCGCGTTATTCAAATTGTAGAGCAATACGATGGTTATTTGAATAAGGTAGACATGGGGGATAAGGGCAGCAAATACATCATTCTGTTTGGCGTCCCCATCGCTCATGAAGATGATGAAGAACGCGCTTTGCGCTGTGCGCTAGATATTCAAGCGTTGGCTGATGCGCCGGTACAAATTGGTATCAACGTTGGCTTTGTTTACAGCGGCCAGGTTGGTTCGGCGGCGCGGCAGGAATATACGGTGATGGGCGATGCCGTGAATTTGGCGGCCCGTTTAATGCAGACTGCTAAGCCCGGTCAAACTATTGTCAGTGAAGGCATTCAAAGAGCGGCGGGCGGTGCGTTTGTGTGGGGCAATGAGCAAACGCTGCATCTCAAAGGGAAGGCTGCGCCGACGAAGGCGTATGCGTTGGAGGGGGTGGAACGCACGGCCGTCCTCCAGCTCCAAGAACCGCCATACGCCCTGCCGATGGTGGGGAGACAGTCCGAACTGCAAGCCATTGAACGGCAATTGATCCTGGCCAGGCAAGGTCACGGCCAAATCATTGGCATCACCGCCGAAGCGGGAATGGGCAAATCCCGTTTGTCCGCCGAAGCGATCAGGTTGGCCTTTGCGCGCGGCTTCACGGGCTATGGCGGCGAATGTTTATCGCATGGCGTCAATACCAGCTATTTGGTGTGGCAAAATCTCTTGCGCGGGCTTTTGGGGGTAGATGCCGCCCAGCCCCTTTCCGTTCAGACCCAGCAATTGGAGGCGCAGTTGGCAGCTATCGCACCCAGCTTGGTTCAACGCTTGCCTTTATTGGGCCGCGCTTTGAATTTGCCGCTGCCTGATAATGAATTGACAGGCCCGATGGATGCGCGGCTGCGGAAGGAGTCACGCGAGGCGTTAATTGTAGATTGTATTCATCACGCCGCTGAGACCGGGCCGCTGCTGCTGGTGTTGGAAGATTGCCATTGGATAGACGCGCTGTCCAACGATTTGCTGCAAGCGGTTGGCCGCCACATTGCCAATATCCCGGTGGCGATGCTGGTTATTTACCGGCCGCCAGATAAGGAACGCATCCAACCTCAGGTGATGCGGCTGGGCCATTTTACCGAAGTTCGCTTGACAGAATTTACGCATACAGAAGCGGAAAAACTCATCGGCCTGAAATTATCGCGCTTTTTTGGCGGGCTGGGCAGCGTGCCCGCCGTTTTCGTGGAGCGCATTATGGAACGCGCTCAAGGCAATCCGTTTTACATTGATGAGATGATTAATTTGATTCGGGACAGAGGGATGGATCCTTCTGATGCCGAGGCGTTGCAAACGTTAGAGCTGCCCGGCAGTTTGCATAGTTTAATTATCAGCCGCCTGGATCAACTGACCGAAGTTGCCAAGACGACGTTGAAGGTTGCCAGCGTGATCGGCCGTTTGTTTAGGGCGCAATGGTTGTGGGAGGTGTACCCGCCTTTAGGCTCGCCAGAGCGAGTTAAAGAACAGTTAGCCCTGTTAAATAAATTAGACATTACGCCGGTGGAGACGCCGGATTCGGAAGAACTTGAGTATTTGTTTAAGCATATTCTGACCAGAGAAGTGGCTTACGAGAGTTTGGCCGTTGCCACGCGGCGGATGCTTCATGAGCAAACTGGTTTGTATATTGAACAGGCTTTTCCGCATGACTTGGATCAGTATGTCGATTTGTTGGCTTATCATTTTGGATTAAGCCAGAATCAAGTTAAGCAAACGATTTATTTTCGCAAGGCGGGAGAGGCGGCGCGGGCGGTCTTTGCCAATGAGGCGGCAATTGCTTATTATCGACGGTTGCTGCCGCTGCTGTCTGGGGGAGAGCGGGGGCGGGCTTTGCTGGAATTGGGCGACGTTTTGCAGATGATTGGACGATGGGACGATGCGGAAGAGGCGTTTGGGCAAGCGCTGCAATTAGCTAAAGAGTTAGGCCGTCATTTATTATTGGCGCAATGCGAACATAAATTAGGCGCTCTTATGCGTTCTAAGGGCGCTTATGAAGCTGCGCTGGCCCGATTGGAGCAGGCGCAGGACAAATTCTTGGCTTTGGGCGACCAGTCTGGATTGACGGCCGTTTTGATGGAGATGGGGATTGTGTATTGGAGCCAGGGGGATTACCCGCGCGCCTTGTCGCTTTATGAGCGTTGTCAGCGAATTGCGCAGAACGCCAATAACTTGCGCGGTGTTTACCGAGCGGTGGGCAACATGGGTAACGTTTACCGGTTTCAGGGGCAATACGACCGCGCTTTGGGTTGTTTTGAGCAATGTTACCAGATAGCGTTGGAAATAAATGACAGGTTGGGGTCTGGCGTAGCAACTGGGAATAAGGGGAATATCTATTTAGATCGGGGCGATTATTCAGGGGCGTTGGAGGCTTTCACAGATTATTTGCATATTGCGTTGGAGTTGGGTTATCGACAAGGGGTGGAGATTGCGGTTGGAAATATGGGCGAGGTGTATGAGAAGCAGGGCGATTACCGCGCTTCGCTGGCTTGCCATCGTTATAATTTAGCGGTTGCTCTGGAAATTGGCGACCGATTTGGCGTAAGTTTTGCCGTTTGGGGAATGGCGAATGCGTATGCGGGGCGCGGCGATTTGGAAACGGCAGCCTTCCTTTTACAGCAGGCGATTCAAATTGCCCGGCTTCTCAATATCCCATATGAACTGTGTGAATATCTGTACTCGCAGGCCGATTTATTGACGCGGCAAGGCGATTTCGCGTTGGCGCAGAGAGCGAATGATGAAGCGCTGCGGCTGGCGGTGGAAGTCGGGCATCCGCAGACTCAATTTGAGGCGCGGTTAATGCGGGAACGACTGCGCTATGCGACCCGGAATTTGTCGTTGGAAGCGGCTAGACAAACATTGGCGGATATGTTGGATGATGGTTTGGATGAATCGGAACGGGCGGCGGTTTTGTATGAGATTTGGCGGTTAGATGGACAGACCGGAGGGGAGGAAGCGGCTGCGCTTTATCAAAAACTGTATGAACAAACCCCGGATATTAAATATAGATGGCGTTATGAGATGTTGACGTCTATTTCTCTCCCTTCCCCACCGCAACTACCAACGCTGCCATCAATTGTCACCAATTTTACAGTGACGTTAGACGCTTTGCTGCAGCAAGTAGCTGCTCTTATGCAGGAGTTGGACGATTAATTTATGACGGATAAACGCTTTTTCTCGGTTCGTCAAGATTTTAGCGCTCAACTATTGATGTTGTATACGTTGTTTGTTGCTATTGTTCTGGTGGGCGCTGTAGCGTTGGGTAACTTGTTAAATAGGCGGTTGGAAGCAGATGTCAGAGCGGCTGATTTGGCTTTGGCTCGCGCTATTGCCCAGGAAACAAATGCGGCCCTGACCAGTTCGTTGGAAGCGGTGCGGCAGTTAGGGGCTTATACGGCCGTCATTGAACCCAATACGACGGAAATGGAACAAATTTTTAGTACCGTTTTGCGTGGTCGAACCGACATCAATCTTATTTATCGTTTGGACAGCGATGGAACAATGCTTTTTCATGTCCCCGTTGGGCCTGAATCTACCGTTGGCCGCGATTTCTCCTTTCGCGATTATTTTCAGGCAGCTTTAACTTCGCGTGCGCCGTTGGTCTCTAAAGGACGTATCTCACCCACCACGAATCAACCGGTAGCGACTACGGTGATGCCTTTATGGCAAGACGGCCGTTTCCTCGGCTTAGTGGGCACCAATATCAAGCTGCAATCCCTTAGCTACACCTTGTCCAGCATTGCCGACGAATACCAACCGGAAGAAGGGTTACAGATTTTTATTGTAGATGCTGCGGGTCAGATCATCGCCCATTCCAACCCTGATAATTTACTGCAAGACGCCAATCAGACGATACCGGAAGCGGTGACGGCCGTACTGGCCCATAAAGAAGCCGGATCGCAAATCCTCTCTGACGCTGACGGCCGTGATTCTCTTTACAGCTACGTTCCCATCTTCAGCGTTGGTTGGGGAGCCATCGTTAGCCATCCCAACGCCGCCGCCTTTGCCACGCCCCGCGTCTTACAGCGCGGCATCCTTATTGCGGGAGCCGTCTTTTTGGCTGGCGGCGTACTTTATTGGCTCTTTTTATCACAGCGCGTCATACGCCCCCTGGCACGATTGACCGCCTTTAGTCAAAGCATCGGCCAGGGTGAGAACTGGCAGCCTGCCGGGCAGCCCGATTTGACCCCAATTACTCGCCGCCCCGATCAAATAGGGCATCTGGCTCGCAGCCTAATGAGGATGCAGCGCTCCATTACAGCGCGCTTAAACGAATTGTCTACACTTCTCGCCACCAGCGCGGCCGTTGTCTCCAGCCTGGACTCTCCCACTGTGCTCGACCGTATTTTAGAGCAGGTTGAGCGGCTGATGGATATTCAAATGAGCGCCATATTCGCTTTGGACGAGGATGAAAACCAATTTCGCGTTCAGGCCAGCCGCGGTCTTTCCCAATGGTATATTGATCACACCATTATCGATCCGCAGGAACCCGGCTCAGTAACCATGCGTGCCATCCGCAGCGGTAAACCCATTCAGATTAGCGACACCGAAACCAATCCGGCCTTTATTTCTCAACGGCCGCGCGCTCGTATTGCTGGATTCCAGTCTGTTTTAGCCGTCCCGTTGCACCTGCATCATACCCTGCCGGCGGCTTTGTTAGTTTTTCGTCCCGATGCGCATGAATTTACCAATCGAGAAATAAACCTATTGGCGAATTTTGCCAATCATGCGGCAATGGCGATTGAAAATGCGGCTTTGTTTGCCAGCAGCGATATTCAACTTCAAGAACAAACCCAACGTCTGGAAGCGCTTATCCAATCCATGCAAGACGGCCTCGTTTTGGAAGATTTAAGCGGGCGCATTTTGTATGCCAATCGCCGCGTATATGAATTTGTTGGAGCGCTGCCGGAGGAGATTTCTGAAAATACGGTAGAATCATTGATGGCGCGGTTGTTGGCCGACACCCAAGATAAGAATATTGTTTGCGAAGCTGTTGATAAGGCAGTGGCTGGATATGGCCGACGCCGCGTAGAATTTGCCATCCATCGGCAGGACGCCGTGCAATATGTGCGGCTGCGTGTATTTGATGTAGTGGATGCAAATGGCGCGTTGATGGGGCGAGGGCGTATTTTGCAGGATGTGACTCAGCGACATGAAATAGACCGAATGAAATCCAGTCTGATCGCGACGGTCTCTCATGAATTACGCACGCCGTTAGCAGCCATTAAAGGGTACGCGACTACACTATTAGCGGATGATGTGAAGTGGGATTCCCAAAGCGAACACGAGTTTTTGGCAATTATATCATCGGAAACTGATCATCTGAGTACGTTAGTGGATGATCTGTTGGATATGTCGCGTATTGAGGCGGGGAATTTACAGGTTTCTCGGACGCTTTGCGATTTAAGGGCATTGATCCAGCAAGCTGTTTTGCATGCCCACCCACAACCAGGCGAACGAATGCAAGTCATACTGCCGCCAGATTTGCCCCCCATCAAAGCGGATGCGAAACGGATTGAAGCGGTTTTACGGAATTTAATTGAGAACGCGGCGAAGTACAGTGGCGATGATGTCCAGATTTCGGTGCGGGCTGAAGCGAGCGATGGACATCTTGTTGTTAAGGTTGAAGACGATGGCCCCGGTATCCCGACTGAACAAAGCGAGCAGATATTTGGCAGCTTTTACCGGATAGAAAACGGATTGACTCGCAATACGGCAGGCGCCGGTTTAGGGTTAGCTATTTCGCGCGGATTTATTCATGCGCATGGCGGCAAAATTTGGGTTGAAACGCGCCCGAAAGGCGCATGTGTGGCCTTTTCGCTGCCTTTGGAGGTTAATTAACGATGGCGGGAACAAAAACGACCGTTTTAGTGGTAGACGACGAACGTTCACTACGGGATTTTGTCCGGCGCAATTTAGAAATACGTGGGTTTAATGTACATACTGCCGCCAACGGGTTAGAAGCCTTAGCCATTTTCAACACAGAAAATATAGATTTGGTTATTTTAGACTTGATGATGCCTCATATGAATGGCCTGGAAACCATGCGCCGCATTCGCCAGGATGCGCTGACGCCAATTGTTGTTTTATCGGCGCTGGGTGAAGAGACTGACAAAGTGCAGGCGCTCAATTTGGGGGCCGACGATTATTTGACAAAGCCCTTTGGCGTAGGCGAGTTGATGGCTCGGGTACGCGCAGTTTTACGGCGTTCCCAGCGGTTCCCGGCGTCAGCGTCGGCCACCCGTTTAATATGCGGCGACTTGACAGCCGACTTGGAGCGGCATGTTATTTTGTTTAACGGCCGTCCGCTGGAATTGACCCCTACTGAGTTTGATTTGTTGATCTTTTTCATGGAAAACAATGGAAAAGTGTTGTCTCATCGCGCCATCTTGCAACATGTTTGGGGGCCGGAGTATGGGCAAGAATCGGAATACTTGCGCGTATATATCGGCCGCTTGCGTCACAAAATCGAAACCAATCCATCTCAACCGCGCTATTTGTTAACTGAGCGGGGTATCGGGTATTGTTTTATTGCCAGTTAGACAATGGGTGCATTTCAAATGAGTTGAGAAAAATGCGTGTTTCGGGAATTGATGAACATTTAGAAAATAAATCGGTAATGGATTGTTATTCCCGCGAAGGCGGGAATCCATGCTTTTGCCAGAGTGGATGCCTGCCTTCGCAGGCATGACAGGGTAAGTTGTTTTTTACCGATTTAATTGTTTA
>JANTGY010000187.1 GCA_024762695.1 Anaerolineae bacterium | reverse complement strand
GTTCAACAGCTTATCGAAGACATGGGACGAAACGGCCGTCAACCTGCCGCTTTCATTGCCGAATCCTTGCTGGGCTGCGGCGGCCAAATTGTGCTGCCCGACGGCTACTTGCCAGCCGCCTTCCAGCATGTTCGCGCCGCTGGCGGCGTCTGCATCGCCGACGAGGTGCAGGTAGGCTTTGGCCGGGTGGGAACCCATTTTTGGGGCTTCCAAACCCAGGGCGTCGTCCCCGACATCGTGACGATGGGCAAACCAATGGGTAACGGACACCCATTAGCGGCTGTCGTCACTACACAAGAGATTGCCCAATCGTTCCACAATGGGATGGAGTATTTCAACACATTTGGCGGCAATCCGGTTTCTTGTGCGGTGGGAACGGCCGTTCTCGACGTAATTGAGGACGAAAACTTGCAACAAAACGCCCTGCAAGTCGGCGGCTATTTGCAAAACAAGCTGCGCGACTTGATGGACAAACACGCCCTCATCGGCGATGTGCGCGGCGCCGGGCTGTTCATCGGCATCGAACTGGTGCGGAATCGGGATACATTGGAACCGGCGGCAGAGGAGGCAACGGCCGTTGTGGAGCAGATGAAAGAGCGCGACATCCTCCTCAGCACAGACGGCCCACTGCACAATGTCATCAAAATCAAGCCACCCATCGTTTTCACAAAAGAGAGCGCTGATTTTCTGGTCGCTAATTTGGATCAGGTATTGTCAGATGGCCTCGCAACCCAACCAACAAAAGTTTGATACCTCATCCGAACCGCACCGGTGCGCATTGCAAGTCCATTGTTACCGGACGCTGGATTCATTTCAGACGCCAAAGACCCGGTGCAGGAAAACTTTTTTCACGCCTGGAAGCGCCCGGACAACGATGAAGGGCGCGCTTCATTTTGAAAAATATAGGCGCTGTTGGGAAACAGCCGATATGCCTGGCCGGATTGCATTACTTTTGCAGGATGCTGCCTTCGCCATGCCGCCACCTCTCCTGGTATCAAGGCCAGGCGGCCATTCCGCCTTCCTCATTCCGGTAAACACCGCTCAAAAAACGCCGCAGCGTTAAAGATATTAACCAAAGCGTTAACAAATCGCGCTTTACCGACTATTTTGTGTTATGATGTAACCCATCTGTTAACGGATTCGCGTCGTTCCCCACAAGCCAGCGTCATATTTCGAGAGGAGATTCCATGTCCAGTCTTTCCCTTTCCGTATTCGGTTCCTTTCAGGCAATTTTAGATGAACGGCCGTTACAAAAATTCCGCACCAACAAAGTCCAGGCCCTGCTCATCTACCTGACCGTGGAAGCTGCCGACCATCCCATCGCCCACCGGCGCGATGCGCTGATGGAACTGCTCTGGCCGGGGCTGCCGCTCAAATCGGCCCAAAACAATTTGCGGCAAACGATTTACCTGCTGCGAAAAGTGATACCGGAGCTAAATACAAAAGGGGGCGGCGCGACCGCTCCTTTTTTGATCAGCCAGCATCAAACCGTGCAAATCAACCCGGAAATCGTATACGATTTGGATGCAGCCCAATTCAGCCGCTTGCTCGATGAAACGAGAAACCACGATCACGCTTCACTACTGTCCTGCACTGAATGTCAGACACAGATGGAACAGGCCGTTAGTTTGTATCGCGGCCCGTTCTTGACTGATTTTTATCTGGCAGATAGCAGCGCCTTCGAGGATTGGGCTTGGGCCAAACGCGAGGCGTTCCGTCGTCAGGCGCTGGATGCGTTGGAAACATTGACATCCATCCACATGCGCCGAGCCGCATACCCCCAGGCACGCTCTGCCGCTGAACGGCAGTTGGCGATTGACAGCCTGCGCGAAAGCGCCTATCGGCAGCTCATGGAAATCCTGGCCCGCAGCGGCCAGGCCAGCGAAGCTGCCGCTCTTTATGAGACCTGCCGCCGCCGCCTGCGCGACGAGTTGGGGATGGAACCGACCGAGCGGACAACGGCCGTTTACCAGCAAATCCTCACCGGCGAAGTCAGCCTGACGACCCAACCGGTCAAAGGAGTGCGTGGCTACGAGCTGCAAGAAAAAATCGGCGCCGGGTCGTTTGGCGCTGTCCACCGCGCCCTCCAGCCCGGCGTGGGGCGCGAAGTGGCCGTCAAAATCATCCTGCCCCAATACGCCAACCAGCCCGATTTCATCCGCCGTTTTGAGGCCGAAGCCCGTCTGGTGGCTCAACTGGAACACCCCCACATCGTCCCCCTCTATGACTTCTGGCGCGAGCCAGACGGGGCTTACCTGGTGATGCGCTATCTGCGCGGCGGTAGTTTGGGGGCGGCGTTGGGCAGCGGCCAACGGCCGTTAGAGGCCGTTCTGCAGCTATCCAACCAGCTAACATCCGCCCTGGCCGCCGCCCACCGCTACGGCATCGTCCACCGCGACATCAAGCCGGACAACATTCTGCTGGATGAGGAGGGCAACAGCTACCTGACCGATTTCGGCCTGGCCAAGGTATTAACGGTGAATGGCAGCGTGACCGAGGACAGCGTCAAAGGTTCCCCGGCCTACATTTCGCCGGAACAGTTGACCAGTGCGCCGGTCTCCCCAGCCACCGACCTGTACAGCCTGGGCATTGTGTTGTACGAGGCGCTGACGGGGGAACGGCCGTATCCTGGCGCATCCTTGGCCTCCCTCCTCTTCAAACATCTCAACGAACCGCTGCCCCGCGTACATGACAAACGGGACGATGTGCCCAAAGCGGTAGACGCCGTCATCCAGCGGGCGACGGCCAAGAAACCGGCCGACCGCTACCAGGACGCCGCCGCCTTAGCCGCCGCCTTTGCCGAAGCGATCCAGACGCCGGTGAACGGCCGTACCCTCTTCCCCGCCGTCGTCCTGCCCGACATTGCCGAAGCCGACATCTTCAACCCGTACAAAGGTCTGCGCCCTTTCCGGGAAGCCGACGCCGGCCACTTCTTTGGCCGCGACGACCTGATCGAGCAGCTTCTGGCTCGCCTCTTGCCTGATGGCGGCATGGGGGCAGGGGAGCAGGGGGGCAGGGGAGCTGATGGCGAGATGACCGTCACCCGCTCACCCGCTCACCCGCTCACCCCTTCCCGATTTCTCGCCATCGTCGGCCCCAGCGGCAGCGGCAAATCCAGCGTCGTCAAGGCCGGGCTGGTTCCCCGGCTGCGGCAAAACGCCCTGCCCGGCTCCGAAAACTGGTACTTCATCGAGATGATGCCCGGCGCGCATCCGTTCGAGGAACTGGAAGCGGCGCTGCTGCGCGTCGCCGTCAACCCACCGCCCAGCCTGCAGGAACCGCTGCTCAAGGATAAACGGGGCCTTGCCCGGACGGTGAAGCGGGCGCTGCCGGACGATGGCGAACTGTTCCTGGTCATTGACCAGTTTGAGGAGTTGTTTACCCTGGTGGAAGAGGAGGAGATACGCAATAAATTTTTGGACAATCTGGTCACCGCCGTTACCGAACCTCGCAGTCGCATCCGCATCATCGCCACCCTGCGCGCCGACTTTTACGACCGGCCGCTGCAATATCCCCAACTAGGCGAACTGATGCGCCAGAGCGCCGAAGTCGTCCTGCCGCTGACCCCGGCCGAGTTGGAGCAGGCGATCGCCGGCCCGGCGGCGAGCGTGGGCGTGGGGCTGGAGCCGGGGCTGGTCACAGCCATCATCGCCGACGTCAACGAGCAGCCAGGCGCGCTGCCCCTCTTGCAGTACGCGCTGACGGAACTGTTTGAACGGCGGAACGGCCGTTTCCTGACTCTGGTCGCTTATGAGGAAATCGGCGGCGTCCTGGGCGCGCTCGGCCGCCGCGCCGAAGCGATTTACGCCAACCTGGACGGGCCTGGCCAACAGGCGGCTCGCCAGTTGTTCCTCCGTCTCGTCACCCTGGGCGAAGGTGTCGAAGACACCCGCCGCCGCGTCCTTCAGTCAGAATTAGAATCATTATCCGTAAACGGTAAACCAAGAACCAAGAACCAAGAACCAATTACCAATTACCAATTACCAATCACCGAATACGGCAAACACCGCCTCCTCACCTTCGACCGCGACCCTGTTACCCGCGGGCCGACGGTGGAAGTGGCCCACGAGGCGCTGCTGCGCGAATGGCTGCGCCTGCGCCGCTGGCTGGACGACAGCCGCCACGACGTGCGCCAGCAGCGGCTGCTGGCTGCCGCCGCCAATGAATGGCTGGCCGTCGGGCAGGACAAGGGCTATCTACTGCGCGGCTCCCGACTGGACCAGTTCGCCAGTTGGGCGAGGCAGACCAGCCTGGCGCTGACCGGCAGCGAGCGCGCCTTCCTCCAGGCCAGCGCTGCCGCCCGCCAGCAGCGGCAGGCCGAGGAAGAAGCGCGGCGGCAGCGGGAACTGGAAACCGCCCGCCAACTGGCCGAAGAACAAACCCAACGCGCTGAAGAACAGGCGCGCGCCGCCAATCGGCTGCGGCTCTTTGCCGCCGGGTTGGCCGTCATTTTGCTGCTCGCCATCGGCGCGGCCTGGCTGGCCGTGCGTAATGGCAATGAGGCACAGGCCAATTTTGTGGTTTCGGAACGAACTCGGCTGGCGTCCCAGGCGCAAAATGCACTGGAGCGCGGCGAAGGCGGTGATGTCGCGGCGCTGCTGGCCCTGCGCAGTCTCCAGTTGGGCTACTCGTCTGAGGCAGATATGGCTCTGCAAGATGCGCTGCGCATTGGTTTTGCTCAGCAGCAGTATTTGGGGCATGAGGGCGGCGTGCGGGGGACGAAATATTCGGATGACGGCCGTTTGATCGTCACCAGTGGCGAAGATCAAACAGCCCGTATTTGGGACGCGCAAACCGGGGCTGAACTTATACAATTCACCGGTCATCAGGCCGTCATCAATAACGTCATGCTTTCGCCGGATGGCCAATGGCTGGCGACGGCCAGTTCCGACAATACAGCGCGTATCTGGAATGCTGCCACCGGGGAAGAAGTACGCCGTGTTATTTTAAGCTCAAGCACCGGCTCAAGCGTTGTGTTTATGCCTGATAGCCGGTATTTTGTCACCATTGATGCCGTTTCGGCCAAATTATGGGAAATGGCCACCGGGGATCTTGTCAGGGAATTCATCGGCCATACCGGTGATTTGTATTTCCTGGCCGTTTCTCCCGACGGGCAGTATCTGGCAACGGTCAGTCAAGATGAGACGGCCCGGCTGTGGGATGTACAAACTGGCGCCGAAATTCGACAGTTTTTAGGTCACACCGGCTGGGTTGGCGGCGTTGATTTTTCGCCGGACGGCCGTTACCTGTTAACGACAGGCGAAGACGGTATCGCCCGTATCTGGGATGTGGCTTCCGGATTGGAAATGCGCCGCTTTACCGGGCACACATCAGAAATTTATGACGGGAAATTCTCGCCGGACGGCCGTTACATCGCCACCAGCGGTTATGACCGGACAGCCCGCATTTGGGACGTGGCCACCAGCCAACAAATTCGGCTGCTGCGCGGCCACACCAACACACTCGGTGAACTCGCTTTTTCGCCCGACGGCCAACTGCTGGTGACCGGCAGCGCCGACAGCACAGCCCGTTTATGGGATATTTGGACGAAATCAGAACCGGTTGAACTTGGTCATTTTGGCGGTGTGCATACCCAAAGTCAGACCTTAATGAGTCTCTCACTCGATAGGCGGTTCACGTTGATTGGGCGGGATCAAGGCGATGTGGAAATTTGGGATAATGACCAAGACGAAATCATACAGCAGTTTCAATTAACCGGTGAGGAGGTGAGCGCTGGCGCATTTTCATCAGACAATCGCTATGCGCTTATTGCCAGCAGCGAAGGAATTGTCCGTTTGTGGAATTTACAAATGGAGTCGGAAGAGCGTCAATTTGTTGGTCATGTTGGTTTTGTCCGCAGCGTTGCCTTTTCTCAGAATGATTCGGTTGTTCTGACCGGCGGCGAGGATGGCGATGCCCGTCTTTGGAATATAAACAGCGGACAGGAAATTATGCGGTTTTCGGGGCACGGCGGGCCGGTCCGTAGCGTCGTCTTCTCCCCCGATGGGCAGTTCGTTCTGACAGGCAGCGTTGATGGAACGGCCAGGGTCTGGGACGCAGCGACAGGCGCACTGCAGCATCAGATTGACCTGGGCGTCCCCATTCAAGCTGTGGCCTATTTGCCGGATGGAAATCAGGTTGTGGTGGCCGGGGATGATGATGTTGCTCATCTTTGGGATTTGGCAGCGGGGAAGGAAATACGGCCGTTTGTCGGTCACACCGACTCCGTCACCCACCTGGCCATCTCGCCTGATGCGAACCTGTTGCTTACCGGCAGCGCCGACCAGACGGTGCGGGTGTGGGAATTGGCGACCGGGGAGGAAATCCGGCGCTTTGGCAACCATACTTCATCTATTCTATACGTGGATTTTTCCGACGATGGGCAGCGTGTTTACAGCGGCGCCATCGGCTTCGCCTTCCTTTGGCGCACTTCTCTGGCTGATACAATCGCCTTCGCCTGTGATCAGCTAGGACGCGACTTCACTGCCGTTGAGCGCGCTTTCTACAATCTGGATGCCTCCAGAGCTTGCGCCAGGGCAAATGCTACTGACGATGGTTCATTTGTGGCGCAGGCTGTCCCCACCTGGACGCCCATCGCTGCCACACCTGAACCGGTGGACGCCATTCAAACCGTGGTGGATATCGAATTCTTGCAGATGGATATGGCTTTTATCGAAATGGGCAATCCCATGCAGCATATCTATGTCGAAGCAGAGGATGGCATGGTTATTCGCCCGGACAACCTGGACCCGGAAACGTTAGCCATGCCCTTATTTACAACGGCTGATTTTGTCGAAGATGATTTTATCGAGCCGCCTTTTGATAGAGGCCCTTACCCGATGGGGCATCCGATTGGCGTTGCATTAGGCGACTGGATTAAAGCATCTGGCGGTGGCACGTACTATCAGAAAGGGGCCAGGGCTGAGATTGATTTACAGTTTGAAAACTTGATGCCCAACAGCGTTTACACGGTCTGGTGCGTATCGTTCGATAATCCTGATTTTGAATGGGTTATCGAACTGCCGTGCGGCACGCCGGAGGGAACGGAAAACATCTTCTACACTGACGAAACCGGTTATGGTGAAATCCGGATGGAAATGGCCGCTTTCCCGCCCAGCACAGACGAAGTGATTCATGAACTTGCCATTGCTTACCACAGCGACGGGGAAACGCATGGGCCGATAGTAGGTGAATTTAGCAAAAACGCCCATGTGCAATTATTTTATGACTTTTTGCCGCCAGAACAATAATTCCGTAATGTGATTAGGCAATGGGTGTGTTTCATCTCAGTTGATGTACCGGGAATTCCAATTCCCGATACACGCACTTTTCTCAACTCATTTGAAATGCACCCTTAGGCAATTTGCTTTACGGCGTTAAGGAGGTATTGATGATTATTCGCGCTCCGCCAGTCAAGAAAGACCTAAGGGTTCTGGAAACCTTTAAGGTCTGGAAAAGAAAAGGAAGGGCGATACCGATAAACCTGGCAGGGAGCGGTATCGCCCAAAATTGAGTGATAAGACGTCTTTGGCTTGCGCCTGGACTTACCTCGTCACCTTATTGTGCTAATTATAACACATGAAAATTAGGAGATGGAAATGAATGCGAAACGATTGTTTAAGTGGTTGGGTGTGGGAACGGCCGTTTTACTGGTCGGTTTAGCCATTTTTGCCCTGGTCGCCCCCGGCGTCTTGGCTTCTGACGATGATGATGAATGGGAGCATTTGAAAGCGATTGAAGTAGCCGAAGACGGCACCCGGTTTGTGTCTGATGAAGCGCCCGTGTTCGCCAGCGACGGCTTCCCAGCTTATGGCGCGGCCTTCATTACCCAGGGCTACATCTACCCGGCCGGAACGCTCACCTGTAACAATAATGATTGTAACGGCGTTAACCCTGACGGCTCACCGGAATTCCCCGACCTGGTGATGGGTGAATGGACATGTTGGGGCTACCACATCGCCGACGGCGCGCACACGGCTACCGGGCCGATTGTGGTCACCAACCAGTTGTTTAGCTTCGGCGAAGAGTATGGCAATGTTACCCTGACGACGACGGGCTACGAGTATGTTGACTTCGACTTGCCGTTCCAGCGGGCAATCACGGGGGGGAC
>JANTGY010000186.1 GCA_024762695.1 Anaerolineae bacterium | reverse complement strand
CCTGCCAGCGTCCGGTAAGCTGCAAAGCCAGCGGTAAACCAGCCTCGTTAAAGCCGGTGGGGATGGTGAGCGTGGGCAGTCCGGCGTTTGTCCAGGGCAAGTTCATGATGGGATCGCCGGTGCTGTCTAAACCGCGCGGCGCTGGTCCGGTGGCCGATGGACTAATCCATAAATCCAGGCCGTGTTCATCCATCAACGTTGTCAAATGTTCTTTGACAATCGCTTTGTAAGCCTGGGCGGCTTTGATCTCTTCGTCGGTGTGAGTCTGACCTTTGCGGATGAGTTCGGCCGTTTTGGCATGGTAGCGCGATTCATAATCACGGAACCATTGGGCATGGAAGCGGGCCGTTTCAGCGGCCATCAAAACGAGATGCTGGCGTTGAATTTCGTCGAAGTCAGGCATGGCGTTGACGGTTTTGATTTCAAATCCGGCGGCTTTCAGACGTTCGCAATCGGCGCGGAAATGGGCCAATCCTTCCGGTTCGGCCCGTTCCAGATAGCTGCCGTCGGGGATGCCCAAGACCGGCTTTTTGTCGGATGGGGCTATGTTTTGCCAATTTTGGCAAAGATGGGCGGCCATCAATTCGGCTCCGGTTGCGTCTTGGGTGAAAAAACCGATGTGATCGAGGGATCGGGAAAGAGGGATGACGCCGTTGGGGGAGATACGGCCGTAACTCGGTTTATACCCCACCACGCCACAAAACGCTGCCGGTCGGTTAATCGAGCCAATCGTCTGCGTGCCAAAAGCAAAGGGACACAAGCCCGCGCCCACCGCCGCCGCCGACCCGCTGCTGGAGCCGCCCGGCGTGTGCTGTGGGTTATGCGGATTGCGCGTTGGACCGGGGGCGAAATAGGCAAATTCGGTGGTGACGGTCTTGCCCAAAATCAACGCTCCAGCCTGCCGTAAAATCGTCACGCTTTTGGCCTCATCCCCTTGCAAAATTTCAGCGGGCAGTTGGCTCCCGGCCTGCGTGACAAAGCCGTCCACATGAAAAATGTCTTTGACGCCGATGGGAAGGCCAAAAAGCGGGGGACGGGTATCTGGATCAGGGTATTGTTCGAGAATCTGTTGGGCTTGGCGACGCAGGCGGGGGAAACGCTTGTGCTGAGCGGCGACCGGAGGTCGCTTGCCGAAGTAGCCGTTCTCCGGCACAAAAGCCAGCACATCCGGTTCGCGTTCATTAAACCGGGCTTCAAGTTGATCAATGTAGTCCAGCAAATCCAGTTCGCCGGAGCGGAGAGTAGAGAGTAGAGATTGGAGATTCATTGTTTTTGCCACGAATTGCGCGAATTTCACGAATGAAGAATTGCCTAATTCGTGTCATTTGTGTAATTCGTAGCGGCGATTTTTACGGCGTCTACGATGTGTTGATAGCCGGTGCAGCGGCACAAATTGCCAGAAATGGCTGCCCGGATTTCCTCTTCGGTTGGATTAGGGTTTTGTTCCAAAAACGGAACCAGCGTCATCAAAAAGCCCGGCGTACAAAAGCCGCATTGCAAGCCATGCGCTTCATGAAATGCCGCTTGAATGGGATGCAAATTCTCCGGCGTGCCCAACGCTTCCACCGTCTGAATCGCATGGCCATCAGCCTGGACGGCAAACATGAGACAGGAGCGAACCGGATCGCCATCAAAAAGGATGGTGCACGCGCCGCAGACGCCGTGCTCACAGCCGACATGGGTTCCGGTTAACCCCAAATCATGCCGCAAAAAATCGCTCAACAGGAGACGGGCTTCGACTTCGGCTTTGGTTTGGGTTCCGTTGATGGTTAGTTGGATGGCGTGTTTATTCATAATCCCCTGGCCTCCCTGGCGCGGGCTGCGGCTTGCTGAATGGCGCGTTTGCCTAAAACATAGGCGAGATGGCGCTTGTAATCGGTCGTGGCGTGAATGTCGCCCGCAGGTTCGATTTCGTTTTGGGCGGCATTCATGGCGGTTTCGGCGATGAGGTCTGATGAGGGGAGTTGACCAATCATGAGGGCGGCAGCTTGATCGGCCACCATCGGAATCTCGCCCACATTGAGAAAAACCAGCCGCGCCTGACGGCAATAGCCGCTTTCATCCAATTTGATGAGCGCCGCCGCGCCGACTTGAGCAAAATCGCCATGACGCCGCGCAATTTCCGTAAAAGCGTATCCGGCATGGCGCGGCATGGGCGGGATGGCAATTTCGACGATGATTTCTTCCGGTTCCAACGCGGTTGTGAACAATGCTTGATAAAAATCTTCCGCATTGACCCAGCGTTCACCGTCTGCGCTTTGCAATCGAAAACGGGCTTGCAAGGCGACCATGATGACGGGTAGTTCGGCGGCCGGATCGGCATGGGCCAAACTGCCGCCAATCGTGCCGCGATTACGAATTTGGGGATGGGCGATGTGGGGCATCGTTTCGTGAACCAGCGGCGCGAACTCAGCGACGGTTTGGCTGTGTTCCAACTGGCTGTGTCGCACCATCGGGCCGATTCGCAAACCGCCGCGTTCCGTTTTGCGAAATTGATTCAGTTCGGTCACTTTGTTCAAATCTACGATGATGGCGGGTTGGGCGAGGCGAAAATTCATGACCGGAATGAGGCTTTGTCCGCCGGCCAGGAGCTTGGCATCATAGCCGTGCCGGGTCATGATGTCCAATGCTTCCTTTAATGTGGAAGGGGCGATATATTTGAAGGGGGCTGGTTTCATAGGCTGTCCCTTTGGGAGATCGGCCACAAATCGATGGATTTGTGAGGATGAAATCAGGGCGTCAATGCGGTGTGATTTGAGAAATGATTGGGCAAGGATACTGAAGGGATTATAGCATAAAATGCCTCTTGATTGGGTTGGCAGGTCTTGGTCTTGGAATCTAACTGCTTGAACTGATGGGTAGGACTTGGTTTGGTTGATGTCAGGTAATTTAATAACCCCACGTGTACAGGAATGGTTGCGAAACGGCCGTCCTGCCCGCATTCTCCACATTTTTAACGAGGTGTGCAATCTGGTCAATGACCGGGGCGAGGTGATTTCGCTGGTCTCGCCTCAAATTGGGCCGGGGCCGTTTACGCTGGTTGTGGAGGGCGCTTTCACGCGCGGGTTGGATGTGAATCAGGCTGTTTCGGTAGATTATGCGCGGCGCAGGTTGATGGTTGGTTCGTTGACGGTTGATTTTGGGGAAACGGCCGTTTGGCAGCCCAAACCTGAGTGGAAACAGTTCTCTAAATTTGTCATTCCCGCGAAGGCGGGAATCCAGAAGATGGATGCCTGCCTTCGCAGGCATGACAGAAATGTGCATAATTATCTAATCCAGACGCTTGATGGCATTACCCAAAACGATATGGCAGCTTTTGAAGCTGGGGTTTATGGCTTGGCAGGGCGGGGCGTCGGCCTGACGCCGACGGGCGATGATGTGCTGCTGGGCGTTTTGTATGGCTTGTGGGTCTGGCAGCCGCGCCGGAAGTGGATGGATATGATTGTGGCAACGGCCGTTCCCCGCACCACAACCCTCTCCGCCAACTTTTTACGCGCCGCCGCCGCCGGGGAAGCGGTGTGGCAGTGGCATGAATTGGTAAACGGCCGTGCCAATGCCGTGCAAAACATCCTGTCCATCGGCCACACTTCCGGCGCTGATGCCTGGGCAGGATTTACAAGTATGTTTCGGATGTTTGGCGGGGTGGGGGATGGGTAATTACCCAATTACCAATTACCAATTACCAATTACCAATCACCAAATTACCAATTACCAATTACTACGCATAGAACTATGAAAATTTTAGTAAGTGGCGCAGGCGGCAAGACGGGACAGGCGGTTATACAGGCATTGGCAGGGCGCGGGGTGGCGGTACGGCCGTTTCTGCGCCGCAGTTTATCCATTCCCAATACCAGCGAACCGGTCATTGGCGACATGACCCATCCAGACGATTGGCAGCGGGCCATGAGCGGGATAGACAAGGTGTACCACATCTGCCCCAACATGCACCCCGACGAAGTGGAAATCGGCCGTTTGGCGTTGGCGGCGGCGCGGGAGGCAGGCGTGCGCCATTTCGTTTACCATTCCGTCCTGCATCCCCAAATCGAAGCCATGCCCCACCATTGGCGCAAAATGCGCGTTGAGGAGGCGCTTATCGAAAGCGGGCTGCCCTTCACCATCTTGCAGCCCACTGCCTACATGCAAAATATCCGGGCAAACTGGGAATCCATCATCCAAACAGGCAAATTTATGATACCCTATCCAGTAACAACACAGATTAGTTTGGTGGATTTGATGGATGTGGCTGAAGCGGCGGCGATTGTGATGACGGAAACCGGCCATGCGGGAGCGATTTACGAATTGGTGGGGACCATCCCGCTGTCTCAAGTTGAAATGGCGCGCATGATGGGGGAAGTGAACGGCCGTGCCACCAACGTCCATGAAATAGATTTGCAAACATGGCAAGCAAACGCCCAAAAAGCCAATCTGCCCCCCCACGCCATCGAATCCTTGTTAAAAATGTTCCGCCATTACGCCGCGCATGGTTTGGTGGGGAATCCCACAATTTTGCACCATCTGTTGCAGCGAAAGCCAACGACATTATCCGCGTGCATCCGGCGTTGGTAAAGGGAGCAGCCTATGCCACAGGTCAGCATTATCGGAACAGCCCAAATTCCCGTCAAAAAGCGGTATGATGAGAGCCTGCGCCAACTGGGGGCGCGGGTTACGCGTGCCGCTTTAGACGATGCCGGATTAGAGCGTGTGGACGCGCTTTATTTAGGCAATATGTTGAGCGATGAATTGCAATCGCAAAAGCATGTGGCGGCGTTGGTCGCCGACGAAGCGGGATTGGCCGGTATTGAAGCGATGCAGGTGCGGGCGACGACGGCCAGCGGCGCGGCGGCCCTGCGGGTGGCTTATTTGGCGGTGGCGAGCGGGATGGTGGCAACGGCCGTTGCCGTTGGCGTAGAAAAAATGAGCCGCGAAGGCGCCACCCAGGCCCTCACGAAGGCGCTGGACGCCAAAAAAGAAGCTCCGGACGGCGCCACCCTCATCAGCCTCAACGCCCTGGCAATGGCCCAATACATCGAACGCTACCAAACACCCGCCAACGCCTTCGCCAACTTCGCCGTCACCGCGCACCGTAACGCCCAACACAACCCCAATGCGCTGTTTCAGAGCAAAACGGTGACGGCTGAGACGGTTCTTTCCTCCCGATTCATTGTCCCGCCCATTCGCCTATACGACTG
Source organism: Anaerolineae bacterium (assembly GCA_024762695.1). GTDB lineage: Bacteria > Chloroflexota > Anaerolineae > Promineifilales > Promineifilaceae > JACKCC01. Next base: position 3,123 of record JANTGY010000186.1, on the reverse strand, counting down.
CGCTCCGATATGCGATGGCGCGGCGGCCGTTGTCTTGACCAGCGCGCAAAAAGCGCGGCAATATACCAAGACTCCGGTGCATATTCTGGCTTCCGCCGCCGCCTCAGATCGCTTTCGCATGTCTGACCGCCAAGACCCACTTCGCCTGAAAGCATCTGAGGTTTCCGCCCAAAAAGCATTCCGGCAGGCCGATTTGCAGCCGAAAGACATCGATTTCTTTGAGCTGCACGACGCTTTTTCCATCATGTCCTGTTTGCAATTAGAGGCTGTCGGCTTTGCTCAACCGGGCGATGGCTGGCGTTTGGCGGTCGAAAATCAAATTGCACTCGATGGGGCGGTTCCTATCGCCACGATGGGCGGCCTCAAGGCGCGCGGTCATCCCATTGGCGCGACGGCGCTTTATCAAATCTGCGAAATGGTTCAGCAGCTCACCGGACAAGCGGGGCAGAATCAACTGCCATCGCCGCGAATTGGTCTGTTGCAAAGTATAGGGGGGGCGGGAACGGCCGTGTTTACGCACATTCTAGGCTAACAGGCCTTGACGACTGAACCACCGGCTTAACTTTTACTCACTCACATACGGCGCGATTAACGAAGACCACAGCGTATAGCCGGTATCCAGCAAATGTAGATCGTCATTAGTGAATTCTGGGCGCAGCGTTCCCATTTCATCGGCAAATTCCGGGAATAAGTCAATAAATTGGCAGCCATATTTGGGGGCCAGCGCGGCGATGGCGGCGTTAACGGCCGTAATTTTGTGCGCATACCGTTTTTTACGGGGCAAAATGCTCTGCACATAAACTTGCGTTCCTGGCGATTCTTGCCGAATGCGGGCCAAAATGGTTTCGTAATTGGCGATAACGTGGGCTTCGGAATAGCCAAAGCCGAGATCGTTGCTGCCAATCATCAGGAAGATTTTTTGCGGCTGCCCGGCCGTGATTTGGTGCAGCCGTTCCAAAACGCCATTCGTCGTATCGCCGCTGATACCGCGATTTTTGACCGGCAGGTCGGGGAATATCTCATCAACATGGAACGCTTCAGTGATGCTGTCCCCCAGAAAGATGATGTCGTCGCCAGCGATGGGGTGGGCGGCAAACTGGCTGTATTTGCGTTCAAATTCAGGGCGCACCAGGTATTTTTCAATGATTTGGCGGCGTTGTACGGCCGTTAGCACAATGAACATCACGATCAAAAACAAGAAGACAAAAGCAGCGATTTGCATGTGATTAATCCGGTCATTCCCCAATAAAAAGCGATTCATTGGTCACTATTATGACAAACAGGTGGGTTTATGTCTAACGCGCCTCTGGTTACGCATCACGCATCACGGATCACGGATTACGGATTACGGATTACGGATTACGGATTACGGATTACGGATTACGGATTACGCATTACGCTATGATTACCCCACGAATTCCCAAAGAACCATGACGGTTTTTGACAAGTTTTTCGCGCGCCCGGTTGGCTGCTATGGTCATGTTGGATTGCCCGCAAAGGAAATTGATTCGGTGGGAAACAAAAAGAGCGCGACCGTTACGGCCGCGCTCTCTTATTGAATAGAAGGAAAATGTTACGTTACAAAAATTAGTGGGTGCACTCGCCTGTGCCGCCGCCTGTGTTACTGTGGCTGTGGCCGGCGCTGCCTGCACCCTGGGCGCCGGATTGTCCATTACCCATGCCGCCGCTCTGGCCGGCTGCGCCGCCGCGATGGCTCATCATCCAATCCGCCTGCTCTTGGGGAATAATCCCGTCGGTTGTGGCTTGTTCAAAAGCCGCGTCGTGCAGGGCGTCCATGGCCGCTTGAATCTCAGCGAAGTCAATGCCTAATTCATCGGCGAGGATGCTGGGCGTTTTGCCTTCGGCAACGGCCGTTTCAAATTCATCCAGGCTCATACCCAGCGCATCGGCGATGGCCGCGTGCATGTCGGCTTCGTCTACAGCCATCAAGTTCATCGCTGCGCCCGTCTCATTGGCCAGACCAGAGCCGCGATTGCTGTTGGCGCTGTTACCGTCAGGCATTTGCCGATTGGCGGGACCTTGCGCGAAGGCCGCTGTGGCGCTTACCAAAGCGACGACAGCGATTAAAACGGTTACGAATGTGGCTAATTTCCAATACTTCTTCATGATATACCTCCAAGGTATGTGTTGTTATTTTTAAAGTTATTTGTGTCGTTCGGATTGTTGTCCGAACTGTATGACAAGATAATAGTCCGTACATATGGAGAAATTGTGAGGAACAGATGTAGTTGCGGTGAAGGCGGAAGCAGCGCGGGGGAGAGGGAGCTAGACAAAATTTGGTAACCCAAACAAAAAAAGCCCCGATCGTTCAACGATCAGGGCTTGAATTATACGAGACTGTAAGGCGTCGGGGTTATTACCACGCATACGCCTCTGGCGCCGTTCCGCCGGGGCCGGGCCAGATTTCATCCAGTCGGGCAAGCTGCTCATCGCTTAATTTAATTTCCAGCGAACGCAAATTGCCGTGGAACTGCTCCATTGTGCGCGGGCCAACAATGGGCGCGGTGACGGCCGGTTGATGCAGCAGCCAGGCCAAGGCCACATCGGCCGGATGCTCGCCTATGTCGGCGCAAAACGCTTCCCATTGTTCGATTTGGGGGCGCAATTTCTCGATGCGCTCTTGCAAATTCTGCGAAGCGCGACGGCCGGATTCGATTTTTTGCAGGACGCCAGCCAACAAACCCCGGCCCAGCGGACTCCAGGGAATCAACCCCAGGCCGTAATTTTCGCAGGCGGGAACGACTTCGAGTTCTACCATGCGGTCGCTGAGATTGTACAGGCTTTGCTCGGACACCAGGCCGAGGAAATGGCGCTGCCTGGCGGCTTCGTTGGCCTGGGCGATGTGCCAACCGGCGAAATTGCTGCTGCCGACGTAAAGGACTTTGCCTTCTTTGACGAGCTGCTCCATCGCCTGCCACACCTCTTCCCAGGGTGTGTTGCGGTCGATGTGGTGCATCTGGTAGAGGTCAATGTGGTCGGTTTGCAAGCGGCGCAGGCTGTCTTCGCAGGCGCGTTTGATGTGTAGGGCGGAAAGGCGGGATTGGTTGGGCCATTCGCCCATTTTGCCGTAAACCTTAGTGGCTAAAACGGTTTTTTCGCGCC
>JANTGY010000185.1 GCA_024762695.1 Anaerolineae bacterium | reverse complement strand
GCTGAAATGCTATTGGGCATTATAACGGCCAATGCAGGCGTTTGTGTGTAAAGATGCGGTTAATAAAAGGGAACGGCCGTCGCTCACTGCCCCGCCGTACTTCCTGTAACTGAGATGGGGGACGGCCGTTGAATCTTACGGTTTATGAAGGGACTCTCATGTTTGGCGGCTTTTTAACTTTTGGGCTTCATCTATAATGGCTGCGGCACGGCCGTCGCCGACGTGCAGGATTTCGGCCAATTTTTCGGCGTCAAACCAAAGCAGTTCCGTGATGGTGTCAATCCCGGCCCGACACAACCGCTGGGCGTAAGCTGGACCAATGCCAGTTACCTTTTCCAGAAGCAATCGTTCTTCTCTCCGGTTGCAGGCGATAATCATCATAGTCGCCTTAAAAATAAATTCCTTGACCCGCTTGTCGCTTTGTAAACTCAGAATTCTTTTGAGGGTTGGTTCATTCAGAGCGGCTAACTCTTCAAGCGTCTCAACGCCGGCCAGATACAACAATTCGGCATATTTGGGGCCGATGCCTTTGACTTTTTGCAGTAGTTTCTGGCCTTTGGGTTTGGAGGGGTTCAAGATGAGGTTGGCTTCGGCCAGGATGCGTTCGGCGCGCCCTTCTGCTTGAATAATTTTATCTAATTGTGTTTCATCCATAGCAACCAGTTGTTTTAAGGTGTTGATGCCGTGCTGGTGCAATCGCTCGGCGAAAACTGACCCAATGCCATTGACCTGGGTTAACGGCCGTTTGCGCTTAGCGCTCTCAGGTTGTTTTTCAGTCGTAGGGGGCGATGATTCGGCTGGGTCAGGGTCAGGTATCAGGCAGTCGTCCCAATGAATTCTGGGCCGCTCCTCCTGACAATAGGCCATCAGGCTTTCTAAATCATCACGTTTCCTGAAATGTTGAATCAGTCCAACGACTTTGACAGCCTTGCCGGAGCCAGGCAAATCATCGTAATCCATACCCAAATCAAAACAGAGGATTCTCAAATCGCTCGGACTGAAGCGATCTTGAATTTTTTTGCGTAAACAGGCGCGATCATACATGGCGATTTCCCCAATCAAGATCTTTTGGATGGTTATGATTACAGTGTAATAGTCGTTTCTCATAAAATCAAGCTTGCCAAAATCAAACCGACTCCCCCATAATAGGCGCATGAGCGCCATCCACATCCACCAACTGCAAAAAATTTATAAGATTCATGAGCGCGAAGCGGGACTGGGCGCGGCCGTGCGCAGCCTGGTCAAACGCAAAACCCGCGACGTACGCGCCGTGGACGGCATCTGTTTTGATGTGGCTCCAGGCGAAATTGTCGGTTTTCTTGGCCCCAACGGCGCGGGCAAAACGACGACGCTCAAAATGCTGTCTGGTTTACTGCATCCCACAGGTGGCGAGGTGGACGTTTTGGGGCACACCCCCTGGCAGCGGGACAAAGAGTTCCTGCGCCAAATCACGCTGGTGATGGGTCAACGCAATCAACTCGTTTGGGATATTCCGGCCATTGATTCTTATGAACTGCATCGCGTCATTTATCATATTCCGCTCGATGAATACCAATGCACGCTGGATGAATTGGTAGATCTGCTGGATTTGAAGCCGCTCATTCACAAGCCGGTACGGAATTTGTCGTTGGGCGAGCGGATGAAGTGCGAGATTGCCGGGGCGTTGCTGCATCGTCCCCAAGTGTTGTTTTTAGATGAGCCGACGATTGGCCTGGATGTGACGGCGCAGCGGCGCATCCGCGAGTTTGTGGCGGAGTACAACCGACGTCACAAGGCGACGGTATTGCTAACCAGCCATTACATGGCCGATGTGGAGGCGTTGTGCCAGCGGGTCATAGTTATCCATCATGGCAAGCTGTTGTTTGATGGCGATTTGGCGGATTTAATGCGTCGTTTTTCAGCGTATAAGACGATTGTGGTGGATTTGGCTCCGGGGGCGACGGCGGGGCGCGGGGCGGGGGCGTTACGGCCGTATGGCGAGGTCGTCAATTATACTGATGGACAAGCTGCCCTGCGCGTCGCCAAAAAAGAGGCGGCTGCCATCACCAGTCGTCTATTAGCTGATTTTCCCATCCATGACCTGACGATTCAAGACCCGCCAATTGAGGAAGTGATTGAACAAGTATTTAATGCAGGGTGATTCGCTGCCAGGTGAAAACGGGAAAGTAATTTGTAATTAGGTAATTCGGAGATTGGACTGATAAATTATGGGTCTTTCGGATCTCGTGGGGTTTACTGTAATCCGTGATGCGTGATGCGTGACGGACATTTGGTTACGCATCACGCCATGATGACCACACGAATTCCCAAAGAGCCTAAATTATCCAATTACTTGATGACCCAATTACATTGAAGGAGATACGATGAAAAAAGTTGTCATTGTAGGGGCGGGGTTTGGCGGGTTATTTGCGGCGCGGACGTTGGCCAATAAGCCAGTCGAGGTGTTACTGATTGACCGCAATAATTACCACACGTTTACGCCGCTGCTGTATCAAGTGGCGACCTGCGCGTTGGACCCCAGTGAGATTGCCTATCCAGTGCGGAACATTTTCCGCAAAGACAAGAATGTGCGCTTTTTGTTGGGGGAAGTTACGGCTGTTAATCCCACAAAACAAACTATCACTATCGGCAATCTGGGCCTGGAACGGGAAGAGCCTTACGATTATTTGATTTTAGCCGCAGGCAGCGAACCGTCCTATTTCGGCAATGACGATTTCCGTGCCTTTTCGCTGGACATGCGCACTTTGTCCGACGCCGTTGACCTGCGCAACCATATCCTGCGTCTATTTGAACGTGCGGCCTGGACAGAGGATGAGCGGATGTGCGAAGCGTTGACGACGATTGTTGTGGTGGGCGGCGGCCCCACAGGGTTAGAAACGGCAGGCGCCATTTATGAACTATACAATCATGTTCTCAACGCCGAATACACGCACAGCGACCTGAAAACGCGGGTTATTTTGGCAGAAATGCAGCCTCACTTGCTGGCTCCCTATCCTGAAAAATTGCGGCAGGCGGCGTTGGAACAGCTTGAGTCGTTGGGCGTGGAGGTGATAACGGGGCAGCCAGTTGTGGAAGTGGCTAAAGCGTACATTAAACTGGGCGACGGCACGAAGATACCGACTTTCACTTTGGTTTGGGCCGCCGGGGTCAAAGGGGCTTCGATAGCGGAATTGCTGGATGCGGAGGTTAGATGGGACGGCCGTGTTCCCATCACCCCCACTCTCCTGCTCCCCAATCACAAAAACATCTATGCCATTGGCGATATGGCTTATTTGGAGGATAGCGACGGTCAACCCTACCCCATGCTTATCCCCGTCGCCCAACAGCAGGGCATTTTAGCGGCAAAGAATATTTTGGCGGAAATGGCGGGACGGCCGTCCCAAACCTTTTCTTATCATGATCGCGGTATGATGGCGACGATCGGCCGTCGTCGCGCCGTTGTTTGGATGTACAATCGGATTCCGATGAAAGGGTATTTGGCCTGGGTGGCCTGGTTAGCTTTGCATCTAATGACATTGTTGGGTTTTCGCAATCGGGTCAGTGTATTTGTGAATTGGGTGTGGAATTATTTCACGTATGATCGCTCGGTACGTATCATTTTGGAGAAGGCGACGCCGCCAGGTGAATAACCAATGAATTTAGGTTCAATTTACCGCGCTCAATTGAAAACGACGATGGCTGTGCAGTTGCAATATCGCGTGTCGGCAATCATTTGGCTGATTGGCCTGGTGATTCCGCCGCTGGTGTATCTAGTGGTGTGGCGCACCGTGGCCGAAGCTGGCGGCGGTTCAGTTGGATCGTATGACACGGCCGAATTTGCTACGTATTATATCATTGTGATGGTCGTCAATCATTTGGCGTTTATCTGGCACATGTGGGAGTATGATTACCGGATTCGGGAAGGGGTGTTGTCGGGGTTGTTGTTACGGCCGTTGCATCCCATCCACGCCGATATTGCCGAAAACCTCAGCTACAAAGCCCTCACAACTCTTGTCGTTATTCCTGCCGCCATCCTCATGTCTGTTCTCTTCAAAGCTGATTGGAATGTGTCGTTAACAAACGCACTTTTCTTCATTCCGGCCATGATTATGGCCTTCTTTGTCCAATTCTTCTTGGGTTGGGCGTTGGCGATGGCCGCTTTTTGGACGACGCGTATCAATGCCATCAATCGCATGTACTTTTTAGGCAAACTCTTTTTATCAGGGCAGATGGCGCCGCTGGCCTTACTGCCGCCTGCTTTGCAAACGGCCGCATCCATTTCACCCTATCGCTGGATGATTTCTTTCCCTGTCGAACTCTTGCTTGGCAATTTAATGTTACGCGAAATTTGGATCGGTTTAGCCGTTCAAGTTCTCTGGATTGGAATAGGGCTGTTAGCTGTCAAATTCGTCTGGCGGGCCGGCATTCGCCGCTACTCCGCTTTCGGTGCATAAAAACTATGGAACACAGAGAGGCACAGAGTTCACGCAGAGGTTCATAGAGAAAAGGAAGTATCTTCTTGTCCTATTTTTCTCTCCGAACTCCCTGCATACCTCTGGGTCTCCTCTGCGAACCTCTGTGTAACTTTCTGATATGTCCTATCTTCGCATCATCTGGATTTACTTTCGCCTCGGCATTTTGAGCGAATTGGAATACCGGGCCAACTTTTTTGTCCAGCTTCTTGAATCGCTGCTGGGGTTGGCTGTCGCTTTAGGCGGATTGGCTGTGGTTTTTAACCATACCGATACACTAGGCGGCTGGCTGCCAGAGCATTTGCTCGTGCTGGTAGGCATTCACATCCATGTAGGCGGTATTATCAACATGGTCATCAGCCCCAGTATGCAGCGGTTTATGGAGGATGTGCGCAAGGGCACGCTGGATTTCACCATCATCAAACCAGCCGATTCGCAGTTGTTGGTCAGCGTGCAGCGGGTGGAAATTTGGAAGCTGGTGGATGTAGTATTGGGGCTGGTTGTGATGGTTGTGGGAATGGTTCGGTTGCGGGCTGCGATTGGTTGGGGGGAAACGGCCGTGTTCCTCCTGGCCATGTTCTGCGGCGCGGCCATTGTTTACAGCTTTTACCTTATCCTCTCCACCTTTTCCTTTTGGTTTGTCAAAGTAGAAAACATCCTCGTCATATTCCAAAGCATGTACCAGGCCGGACGATGGCCAGTTGGTATTTATCCCGATTGGCTGCGGTTTACCCTCACATTTCTCGTTCCCATTGCCTTTGCCGTTACCGTTCCGGCAGAAGGATTAACTGGTCAATTAACCCCACAAACATTGTGGCTGGCAGTGGGCATTGCCGCTATGATGTTAATTAGTTCACGTACCTTCTGGAAAATTGGGATAAAATACTATTCAGGCGCTTCAGCATAATCTTTCACTAAATTTTCCCGGAAACGCAGCATTTTCGGAAAAATGGAGAAATAATGGCAAAAGAAACCGTTGGTTATGTAAATTTAGAATGGACATGTCCCTTTTGTGGCACAAAAAATCCCGGCCCAAACAAAAAATGTAGCAACTGCGGCTCGCCCCAACCGGAAGATGTAAAATTTGAACAGGCGGCGCAGGAGACCCTCATCGCGGACGAACAACTCATTGAAAGGGCAAAAAGCGGCCCTGATGTCCATTGTCCTTTTTGCGGTACACGCAATCCAGCGGGAACGAAAACCTGCGCCAACTGTATGGGCGACTTGACCGACGCCACGGCGCGGGAGAAAGGGAAAGTCGTTGGTAAACATCGCAAAGAAGCGGCGCCGGATATCGCCTGCCCCTACTGCGCTACAATGAATCCAGCCAACGCCCATACTTGTTCCAACTGCAACGGTAATTTGCATGAGCCGACCCAGCCCAAGCCGGCAGCGCAGCCTGCCCCGCAGAAGCGCAAATTAGGTGTTATTGGCATTATCGGTACCGTCGCCGTTATTGCCGCCTGTATTTTTATTTTCTCCCTGTTTTTCCGCACCGACGATGTGAGCGGGCGGGTGTCGTCAGTTGAATGGACGCGCAGCGTTGCCATTGAGGGGTTGGTTCCTGTGGAACGCGGCGCCTTTTTAGACGAGATTCCATCTGATATCGCGGTATACGGCTGCCGGGAAGAGCTGCATCATGTTCAGGATGATCCGGCGCCTAATGCGGAGAAGATTTGCGGCACACCATACACGGTGGACACGGGCACAGGCATCGGCGAGGTGGTACAAGATTGCCAATATCGCGTGTACGCCGAGTATTGCAGCTTTACGGTGGATGAGTGGCAGCAGGTGGATATGGCGACGGAGCGGGGGACTAATTTAACCCCGATATGGCCGCAGCCGCAGTTGACCGCCGACCAACGATTGGGCGGAGAGCAAGAGCAATTTGAGGTTGTGTTTGAAAGCGATGGGCGGCGTTATGTGTACACGACAAACAGCCCCAGCCAATTTGCCCAATTCGAGATGGGCAGCGAGTGGATTTTACAGGTGAATCAGTTAGGCGGCGTGGTAGCGGTGGAACCGGCGCGGTAGTTGGGATGTGGATGAATGCGATTTTTTAGCTGATTAGGTTTGTGAGGAAGCCAATAGTACCGAATTTCCCCACAATCGGGTCAAAATATGTTACCATAAGCACAATCTGTGAAGCGCGCTTGTGGAGGATACCATGAAAGTTAGCAGTTCCTGGGTTATTGGTTTTGGTTTGGTAGCGGCGACGGCTTTGTTGCTTAGTCTGTACCAGCTTGTGGGGTGGAGCGGGCCAATTTGGATGTTGACGGCCGTTATCGGTTTCCTCGTTGTCTATTTTGTCCGCAGCCTATTTATTGTGCATATTGGCGAATTAGAGTTTGGGGTGGTCTTCTACCATAACGGCAATTTCGCCCGTTTTTTGGATCCAGGCATGCGTTTTTTGAACCCCTTTGCTGAACATTTGACCGATCGCATTCCCAGAGGATCGCAAAAGGCGAATGCAACGACGGAAGTCCGCACAAAAGAAGGGATTCTCGTTAAAGTTACCTGGGCGGTTTCTTTTAAGGTCAATGTCCATAATATCCGGGAAACGATTCGGTTCAAATTAGCCCGCTCATTACCCGGCTCGGCCGATAAAATTGTGGCCGGAAAGACAATTCAATCGCTGCGTCATATTATTGAACAAAAGAGTGTTCAAGAATTGCATCGGCATGACGCATCAAAAGAATTGGAAAAACAGTTATGCGATCAGGTTAACGCCCGACTGCAATTGCGCCACAAGGAAACGCTAAGCGCGTCCGGCGTTGCCTATATTCCGGAGCGGGACGAGAGTGAACCCATTAGCGGCTTGGGTTTTGATCCCATTCCCTGGTTCGATGTGCAGGTTTATGCTATTGAGATGCCGCGTGATATCGAGGAGGCGCTGGAAGCGGATCATGAACGCCGCCTGCAAACGAAAACGGCCGTTACCGCTTTGGAGAACTTGCAAAAAGTAGTTGAAAAATACAGCGATAAAGATATGGAACGACTGGCCGAGCTAGAACGACTGCGTATTCTGGATGAAAGTGGCGGGTCGCTGGTTTATTTGATGGCTTCACTAGCGAAAACCATCCGCCAGGGCGGTAACGGCGGGCCGCCACCCAACGGGCCTAGTAAAAACTAATGTTGGCCTAATCCTAATCGATAAACGCTGAAAAACCCAGGTAAAGCTGGTACAGACCGAACAAAAACAGGGCGACGGCCGAAATTCCGCTCAAAATGCGGCTTACTTTCTCATCCAGCCGCTTAGCAGTAGCAAAAAGAAGCACGAAGGCCATGAAACCGCCAATCAGCGCCCCGTAAAACCCGAAGAAGAAGGCCAGTCCGTTTACGGCCGTTTCCCGCCACGCATCAATCAAAATCGGCCCTGCAATCGTCCCCCAAAAAATGTACGGGTTGGGACTGAGAAAATTCATCAGCGCCGCTTTGAGGATGCTTTGCTGGACAGCGCCAGTCTCAGATTGGTCCAATCTGTCAGATTGAACCAATCTAAACGTCTGATACGCCCCCCATGCCAGATAGAGCAAAAACAACCCGCCCCCAATCCGCAGCAAAATCAAAAACCAGTCCGGCAGCCGCGTCAGCGCCAACAAAACCAAAACCAAAATCGGCCCATCGCTGATGAGCGGCGCAAACGCCGCCCAAATCGTCCGCCGCCAGCCGTTTTTCAACGTCTGCGAAAGCAAAAACGCCTGCAGCGGCCCCGGCTGCGCCGCCGCCGTGCCGCCCAAAATCAATCCTTGCACCAAATACCCAATCACCCGTTCACCTCTTCACCCTTTTCCCCCTTCACCGCCAGCCACTTCTCCCGATTGGCAGCGCGGGCAATTTTGCCGCTGGACGTTTTGATCAGCCAGCGCGCATCTACCAG
>JANTGY010000184.1 GCA_024762695.1 Anaerolineae bacterium | reverse complement strand
TGGATACGGTGCAGCGTCTTAATGACGACGAAACGGCCGAAATTTACGGCGACGATCTCGTTTTTGCGGTCAGCGGCGCTTTTAGCGAAACCGGCCTGATTCCGCTGCTGCCCTATGTCATTTATGAAGTGGCCGATGGTAATTATGGCGCCCTTGACGAAATCAGCGCGGAGGGCGGATTTGCCTTGCCGCGCTTCCAGAATGACGGCGCGGACCGCAGCGACAGCGAGGGGATGTACAATTCGGTCATCTGCCATGATGAGTTTGCGACGGGGGATTACGAGCGGGTAGAAACGGCCGTTGTCGGTACAATTCCCGCGGAATTGGAAGGCGCGCTCTTGCAAAACACATTCGATCAGATGCAGTTGTGTGCGCTGTGGAATCCTAAGGCGGCGGTGGATAATACGGCCGTTTCCAGCGACATTCCCACACTCATTCTCGTCGGCCAATACGATGTGGCCACGCCGCCCCGCTGGGCGACTCTGACCGCCGCTACCCTGAGCAACGCCTACCTGTTCGAGGCTCCCGGCGCCGGTCATTCCATCTTGAGCACGGTTGAATGTTCCCTCACCATTGCCCATGAGTTTTTGGATGAGCCAGAGGTGGAGCCTAACGGCCGTTGTCTGGACGACATCGAATGGCCGTATTTTGAGTGATCGGCGGTAATTCTATGACGATACCAAAGTCGTATCATTGAAGACCCTAAGGATTTGGAGTGTGTGTCCGTTCTCTGACGCCATTTTGCAAACTCTTAGGGTCTTAACTTTGGAATACTCCGGTAATAAATACCGGGCATCTTCAAAATCAGGTAAAATTAGTGGCGATGTAATCTTGCCAATTTAGATGAATGCGTCGCGCAAATTTAATCATTTGCTGGTGCGACACAACTATGAAAGTATGGGTGCAAACGGCGAACTAAATGGCATGACGATGAGACGAAGACCGCAGCGTTTTTTTATACTGATCTTCCCCATTGTTCTGGCCATTGGCATTATCCTCATTCCGGTTGTGCCTGATTACGGCCGTCATGATTTGGCGGCGCGGGCGGTAGAGATGACGTGGCGATGGTTTGGCGGGCATTTGGTAACGGCCGTTGCCTTCGGCCTCAGTCTATTTTCAGTCAGTGTCATCCACCAGAACCTGCAAAAACTTTCCCCGCACACTTTTCTGTTGCTGGCAATTGGCGCCGGATTGTACGCCGCCGGATTAGGCGCCGACGGCATCGGCCCTATCGCCGTTCAGTCGGCGGGCGCGTCGCCGGCGCTCTTTTTTGATGGCAGCGGCTGGTGGGTGATTGGCGTCTTCATCGCCGCCACCTTTTTCTTCGGCGCTGGGCTGATTTCCCTCGTCGTCACCCTCAATCAAAACGAAATTTTGCCGCGTACTTCAGGTATCATCGCCTTGATTTCAGCCATCATTTTCATGGCGGCTCCCGCCATCCAGTCAGGCTACGCGCTGTACGGCGAAGCCGCCGCCGCTTTAGGCGTCTTCATCCCCATCGCCCTGGCCATCGAGTAACAGGAAAGGATATTTGAAGACAACTGTTTAATGAAACCAAAAAAATCTGCGTCCATCCGCGTTCATCCGCGTCCTAAATACCGAGGCTAATTTTGACTAAAAAACCACTGCGACTCTACGACACCTACACCCGCCAACTGCGCGAATTTGTCCCCCTCCATCCGCCCAACGTCGGCCTGTACGCCTGCGGTTTGACCGTCTACGATTACGCCCACATCGGCAACCTGCGCACCTACATCTTTGAGGACATCCTGCGCCGCATCCTGGAATTCAACGGCTACCCTGTTACCCATGTGCAAAACATCACCGATGTCGGCCATCTCGTTTCCGATGCCGACACGGGCGAGGACAAGATGGAAAAAGGGGCGCGGCGTACCGGCAAAACCGCCTGGGAAATCGCCGAATTGTACACACAGCATTTCAAAGACGACTTAACCGCCCTCAACATCCTGCATCCCACCATCTGGTGCAAGGCCACCGACCACATCGGCGAACAAATCGCCCTCATCCAATGCCTGGAGGCCAACGGCTACACCTATCTCACCGACGATGGCGTTTATTTCGACACCGCGCGCCAGGAAGATTACGGCTATCTGGCCCGGCTCAATCTGGCAGGGCAGCAGGCCGGTATGCGCGTAGACGTAGCTGGCAAACGCAACCCCACCGACTTTGCCTTGTGGAAATTCAGCCCGCGCGACCAGCAGCGGCAAATGGAATGGGACAGCCCCTGGGGCGTCGGTTTCCCCGGCTGGCACATCGAATGCTCGGCGATGGCCGCCAAATATCTGGGGCCGTATTTCGACATCCACTGCGGCGGCGAAGACCACATTTTCGTCCACCATCCCAACGAGATCGCCCAGGCGCAGGGCTGCTATGGCACGCGGTTGGCTAATTTCTGGATGCACGGTTACTTTTTGCAGCTCACCGACGCCAAAATGTCCAAATCAACGGGCGATTTTTTGCGGCTGCAAACCTTGATTGATCGCGGTTATGACCCGTTGGTCTACCGCTATTTCACGCTCAACAGCCATTACCGTTCCAAGCTCAACTTTAGCTGGGAAGGGATGGATGGGGCGGCGCGAGCCTTGAATCGGCTGCGCCGCGCCGCGCACGAATGGGGCCAGCCGGGCGCGGTAGATGAGGCTTACGCCGACGAATTCACCGCCCACATCAACGACGACCTGAACATGCCGCGCGCGTTGGCAACAACCTGGAGCCTGGTCAAGAGCGATTTACCACCACAAACGAAAAAGGCTACAATTTTGTTGTTTGACCGGGTGTTGGCGCTGGGTTTGGCCGATTGGCAGCCCGCCGATGAAGCGATACCAGACGCGATTATGGCCTTGGTAGAGCAGCGACAAGCCGCCCGCGCCGCCAAAAACTGGCCTGAAGCCGACGCCCTGCGCGACCAAATTGCCGCCGCCGGTTATGAGGTTGAAGATACGATAGAAGGGCCACGTGTACAACGAAAGTAAAGTCCAGACAGATGGGGAGATATTTATTGTCTGAAACAAAGGATGAACCATTATGGATGCCAACGATCTAAACTTTATGGAGTTTTTAGGGCAAAGAAAGACGAGATTTGTTATTCCCGTCTATCAACGAAACTATGATTGGAAAATAGAGCATTGTAAACAATTATTGGATGATATCTTGCAGTGTGGGCGTGTCAAAAATATCCGAGCACATTTTATTGGAAGTATTGTTTTTATCCATGATGATGTCTACTCAGCATCAAAAGTAAAAGAATTAACGATTATTGATGGTCAGCAACGACTGACTACCATTACTTTAATTTGGCTAGTAATCTATAAATTGGCGCGCAATCTTGAACGGGAAGAGCTTGTGGAGGACATTTACGAATCATACATTGTCAATAAACGCGAAACCGAAAAGCTCAAACTGAGACCTACCGAAAACAATGATAAAGCTCTTCATTTTCTCATCAATGGAGAAAGCAGAGATGAATACAGGGAGTATTCACGCCTAATTGAGAATTTTGAGTATTTCCAAAGTCGCATTTCGGAAGAAAACCTTGAGGTAGTTTTAAATGGCCTTAACAAGTTGATGTTTGTTGAAATCTCACTTGAACGAGGCAAAGATGATCCTCAAAGGATTTTTGAAAGCCTGAATTCAACAGGATTAGACTTGAGTCAAGCAGACTTAATTCGCAATTATCTTCTTATGGGGTTAAGGAGGGACGATCAAAAAAGAGTTTACGAAAAATACTGGCGACCAATTGAACTGTTTGCCAGAGAGGAGAATAGTAACAAGAGTCGCGTTTCAGATTTTATTCGGGACTTTCTTACCATCAAAAACAAAAAAATCCCAAATAAGCAGAAAGTTTATCAAGAGTTTAAGAAAACATTTGATTTCAAGAGCATATCGAATTTGGAATCGATATTAAATGAACTAAAAAAGTATGTAAAATACTACAATAGATTGCTAAATGTTAAGAATGAACCAGATCGTGATATTCGACGGCAATTGGAGCATATCAATAGATTGGAAATCAATGTATCATATCCCTTTTTACTACAAGCTTACGATGATTTTAGCCAAGAAATCATAGGTAAAAATGAATTTATCCAAGTAATATCATTGATAGAATCTTTTGTTTGGCGTAGGTTTATTGCAGGTGTTCCAACTAATGCCCTGAACAAAATTTTTATGCGTTTATATGAAGATGTTAATACCAGCGATTATCTTAACTCTTTGGCGAAGTCTTTGGTCAAGAAAAAAAGCAGCCAACGCTTTCCAAAAGATGCAGAGATTTTAGCTACACTCAAAGAACGAGATGTTTACAGTGTTCAATCACGAAATAGAACTTATCTCCTTGAACGTATTGAGAATTTCCAGAACAATGAGCTTGTCAGGATTGAGGATAACCCCAACATTACAATTGAACATATCTTTCCTCAGAACCCTGAACAAAAATGGAGACGTGAGATTTCTGAAGGTGAATACCAACAGTTAAGTGAAGTTTACCTACATACACTTGCGAATCTGACTCTGTCTGGAAACAATGGAAGTCTTGGAAATAAAGTGTTTGAGTATAAACGCGACTTGCCTGAAAAAGGATATAAGGATAGTCGTTTATATTTAAACCGTTATTTATCTGAGTTGGAAAGGTGGGGAGTGCCAGAGCTGGAAATGCGGTTTGGCATTCTATCTCAGCGTTTCTTGGAAATTTGGCCCTACCCAGATGTACAGTTAGAAGAGGAAATAGAATACGAAGAGGTAAACATTTTTGACGCTGAAGATCCCACTAATAAGAAGTTAGAATACTCGATATTTCTGGACGAGAAATTACGTAGTAAAAGAGTGTCAGATTTATTTGTGCATGTGTTTTCTGAGTTGTTCGAACTCGATCCAGAGCGTTTTTTTACCACTGATCTTGCAGAAAGAATCGAGATAACAAAAGACCCGGAAAGTCTTAGATCGCCTAAACAAGTCAGCGACACTTATTACATCGAAGCTCATTTAAGCAACAAAGACAAATTTGAGCGGTTAAAATATGCGCTTGCTATTTTTGAATTTACCGATGATTTGTTCATAAAATATGCATCCTAGATTTTTGCTTGCATAACTAATATGATAAAGAGATGCTTAAATCGAAAAAATTGAGGCTTCTGACAAAATATGAAATTAGCAATTAGTGGCAAAGGTGGAGTAGGAAAAACAACGCTGGCAGCGCTGTTGGCGCAGGTGTATGCCGATCAGGGGCGGGATGTATTGGCGGCCGATGGGGATCCGTCGCCGTGTCTGGCGGGGGCGTTGGGGTTTCCCGACGACCTGCGGGCGAAACTGAGTCCCATCGCCGAGATGGATGCGCTCATTGAGGAGCGCACGGGAGCCAAGCCGGGCGCCTCCGGCGGCTTTTTTACCATCAATCCGCGCGTGGATGATATTCCGGAACGGTTCAGTGTCCTGAATCGCGGCGTGCGCTTACTGGAGATGGGGGCGGTGGATTTGGGCGGCTCGGGCTGCATCTGCCCGGAGAGCGCGATGCTCAAGACGCTGTTCACCCATCTGCTGTTCCGCGACGATGAGGTGCTGATTCTGGATATGTATGCCGGGGTGGAGCATTTGGGGCGGGCCACAGTAGATTTTGTGGACGCGATGATTATTGTGGTGGAACCGACGCGGCGTAGTTTGGGCACGGCCGTTCAAATCAAAAAGCTGGCCGAGGACATTGGCGTCAAACGGTTCTGGCTGGTCGGCAACAAGGTCATGAACGACGACGAAGCGGCATTTTTGCGGAACGAATCGCCAAGAATTCCCGTATTGGGATTATTACCAAGCGATACGGCCGTGCAAGAAGCCGACCGTCTCGGCATTGCCGTTTACGACCATGTTCCCGCCCTGCGGCAGGCGGCCGAGAAAATGGCGGCAGAACTTGTGACGGTCATTGAAGGAGTTTGATGAAAGCCAAACGAGAAGTTAATTATCGCGCTTTGTTTATCCTGGGCCTGGCCTTTATTCCCATCGGCATCGCCACGGACAACACCGCCTTCATTGCCATTGGCGGCTTGTTCATGATCATCTTCGCCGCCAATCAGGTCAAGGCGAATAAAGAAAAAGAGATTGGAGATTAGAGATTGGAGGCGGGCGATTGGATGGATCATCGCCAATCTCCAGCCTCCTCGTGAGGAAAAATGACAACAACTATCGCATTAGCCGGAAAAGGCGGCGTGGGGAAAACCACTACCGCTGGCATGGTCATCAAATATCTGACGCAAACCAAGCCGGGAGCCGTTTTGGCGATTGACGCCGACCCCAGCAGCAACCTGAACATGGTACTGGGGCTGGATTTGGACTGGACAGTAGGCGACATTCGCGAAGGGCTGCTGGAAAAGGTGCAGGATTCTCTCCTGGCCGGCGGTGCGGCGATGGGGACGCTGGCTGGCGGCGTCAGCAAGCGCGAATATCTCGATTACGAGATTCGCCGCTCTGTTTCTGAAGGGGACGACTTTGATTTGGTGGCGATGGGCAAGCCGGAAGGGCCGGGCTGCTACTGTGCCGTCAACCATAATTTGCGTGAAGTGGTGGATTCGATCAGTAAAAATTATCGTTATGTGGTCATTGACAACGAGGCGGGGATGGAACATCTCAGCCGCCGTACGACGCGGGATGTGCAGCATTTGCTCGTTGTCAGCGACCCGACGCAGCGCGGGCTGGTGGCGGCGGAGCGTATTGCCGCTTTTCGCCATCAGTTGGACATCAAAATCGAGCATACGTGGCTGATTTTGAACCGGCTGCCGGGGGCGGAGATGCCCGCGCCGCTGCAAGCGCGGATTGAGGAGATGGGGATTCCGCTGCTGGGCACAATCCGGTCGGATGATCAGTTGATGGCGTTTGAGTTTAGCGGACGGCCGTTAATCGAACTGGGCGACGACTCACCGGTGTATACGGCCGTTGCCGCTATGATGGATAAGTTGGATTTATGAGCGGGACGTAGAGGATTGGGGGAAGAAACCAATAAATCCCTTGCCTTCCCAATCCCCGCTATCCTGTCAGTTCCGTTCGCGCCACCAGCAGGCTAGTGAAAGCCCCCCGGCGACCAAAAATGGGGAACTATAAGCAAATGTCGTGAAGAGTTTATTGTTCTCGATTGTCAAATAGGCGAGGATGCCGGCGCCCAGTCCACAAACAAGCGCGATCATGCCGCCCAAAGCCTCTAACCGCCAGGCGCACAGAATTCCCAGGGTAGCGACAACCAACAAGAAGAACAGGATGACCGAGCTTTGACCCCAATTGCCATCGAGAACGGCCGTTATACTTTCTACGCCAACCACACGCAGATAAATTAGGCCGGTGAGCAGGGCCAGCAAGCTGATGGATTTAGCTGCGAAACGTAATGGCGTGATGGGCTGGGGGGATGTTTGATTATTAGTTAAACGACTCATGATTCACCTCCAAGACATAGATATTAGGCGAAAACGGGAAAGTCATTTGAATGAGGAAACCGATGGTTCTCTCGTTTTCCCTGAGTAAACCACAACGAATTAGCGTATTTTTTATCAAAATACTTGCTGTGGTTTACCTAGAAGCAGCAGTCGAAGCTACATGATTACAGGATATATAATCAGCGCCAGATTGTGAAGTAACAATTGTCACCTGTTTGGGGAGGCAGAGGCAATGATCGTCCCCGAAGGAGAAAATACACAGATGTCTCCGGGTAATAGTCTCCGGGCAACGGCCGTAATCAAACGTCGCAACTGGCGCAGGTGTGAAACGCCATTCAATATTGGTTTGTGCTACAAGTTCCATTTGAAAAAAAGCCGCTCTCAAATCGAGAGCGGCCTAAATCTGCATTCTAAGGGCTAAATTATCAAGCCAGCAGCTCCGCAAACTTCGCCTGCGACTGCGCTTCCACCTGCTTGTGAATACTCTCCCCATGGCTGTCCATCGTCACCACCAGTGGGAAATCTTCTACCCGAATCACCCACATCGCTTCCGGCACACCAAACTCCAGCTTATTGACCTTGATGACCTCCTTCACTGCCTGGGCGATGAGGCTGGCCGCGCCGCCAATAGCATGAAAATAAACCGCCGGCTGCTCCTGGCATGCTTTGAGTGTATTCTCGCCCATGCCGCCCTTGCCAATCACCCCTTTCAAATTGAAATGTTTAATCACATCCCCCTGATAGGGTTCTTCGCGGATGCTCGTCGTCGGACCGGCAGCAACAAAGGAGTAGGAGCCATCCTCATGCTTTTTTACCACTGGGCCGCAGTGATAAATGACGCTGCCATCGAGAAGCTCCTTCAACTCTTCATGCAGTGGGGCCTCTTCAGGCTGCACGTCGCCGTGAATAAAATGCTCGATCATAAACTTGTGCGCCGCATCGCGCCCCGTCATAATCACGCCATTCAAGTGCACTGTATCGCCCACATGCAGCGAGCGAATTTCTTCATCCGAAATCGGAACGGTTA
>JANTGY010000183.1 GCA_024762695.1 Anaerolineae bacterium | reverse complement strand
CGACGGCGCGACCGGCCCACAAGGCCCGCAAGGCGAACAAGGTTTAACTGGCGCAACCGGCCCGCAAGGCCCGCAAGGCGAACAAGGCCCGGCTGGAGCCGACGGCGCAACTGGCCCACAAGGCCCGCAGGGCGAACAAGGTTTAACTGGCGCAACCGGCCCGCAAGGCCCGCAGGGTGAGCAAGGCCCAGCTGGCGCTGACGGCGCAACTGGCCCGCAAGGCCCGCAAGGCGAACAAGGTTTAACTGGCGCGACCGGCCCGCAAGGCCCGCAGGGTGAGCAAGGCCCGCAAGGCGAACAAGGCCCGCAAGGCGAACCTGGCCCAACGTACAGCGCTGGGAACGGGATTGCGATTACAGATTCGACAATTGTTAATACGGGCGACGCGGATGCGGATGCTGGAAATGAGTTGAACATTTCGGTTGTGTTGAATGGAACAATGTTGGAAATTAAGGATGCCGGCGGCACGATTTCGGTAGATTTAAGCGGGTTGGCATCTGGCGGCAGCGCAAATCAAATGCAATCGGGCAAAATTGATATGCCGCTGTCGGCTGGCTTTGGTTCAGTGGGGACGCTGCAATTCCCGGTGACGTTTGCGACGCCGTTTGCGACGGAACCGGTGGTGAATGTGAATTTACAAACGGAATCGGCGGCGTTTGCTGCGGATGCAAATTTGTACATCTCGAATGTGACGACGACGGGTTTTATCGCTCATGCAACATCTTCGGCCACTGCGAATATCGTTACTGTGGATGCGGCTGAGGCGGTTGGCGAGTATTCGGCTTTGATTGAGGCGAACGGCAAACCGGCTGTGGCCTATTATGACAGAACGAATGGCGATTTGAAATACGCGCAAGCTGCGGATGCTGCGGGAACGACCTGGAATGCGCCGGTGACGGTGGATGCGGCGGGAGACGTTGGTTCTTACCTATCAATGACGGTGGTGAATGGCAAACCGGCCATCAGCTATTATGACGCGACGAATGGCGATTTGAAATATGTTCAGGCGAGTGATGCGGATGGGACGAGTTGGAATACGGCCGTTGCCGTAGACACAGATCGCTCTACAGGTTTGTTCACTTCTCTGGCGGTTGTTAATGGTAAACCAGCCATCAGCTATTACCAAAACGGCAATAAACAAGATTTAAAATTTGTGCAGGCCGGCGACGCTGACGGGACGATCTGGAATACGCCGGTGGCGGTCGATACGGCGGGAACGGTGGGGCAGTACAACGCGCTGGCAGTTGTGAATGGCAAACCGGCTATCAGTTACTTTGACACAACCAACTATGATTTGAAATATGCGCAGGCTGGCGATGCGGATGGGACGGTTTGGAATACGCCGATTAGTGTGGATACGGCTGGCTCTGTGGGTTGGGATACGTCGTTGGCGGTTGTGAATGGTAAACCGGCTATCAGCTATTTTGACGACACCAACTATGATTTGAAGTATGTGCAGGCCAGCGATGCCGACGGCGCCGCTTGGAACGCGCCCGTTCTGTTGGATACGGCTGGCGTGGTGGGCTGGGATACGTCATTACTCGTTATCGATGGCAAACCGTCCGTCAGCTATGCCGACATGAGCAATTGGACTTTGAAATATGTGCAGGCGAGCGATGCTGACGGGGCGACGTGGGATGCGCCGATGGTTGTAGATTCGGCGGCAGGATCGATTAGATACACGTCGCTGGCTCTGATTGATGGCCGCCCGGCGTTTAGTTACTACGATAGTTCGGCAACGGCCGTAAAATTCGCATCGCCGATGAGTATATCCGCAGCCATTCATTGGATGGCCACTGAGTAAATAACGCTAAACGACGGACACGATCAGCAAAGGATAGATGCGATGAGCAGAAAATATAAATTCCTGACGACGTTGTTGGCGGCGCTGATAGGATTGGCGGCGGTGAAGCAGTCTGGCTTGACCCAGGAACCGACGTTTGAACTGCCCTGGTTTACGACGGATGGCGGCGGTGGGCGCAGCAGCGGCGGCGGTCTGGAAGTGACGGGCACAGCCGGTCAGCCGGACGCCGGTTTGATGAGCGGCGGTAATCTCAGCGTTAGCGGCGGTTATTGGTATCGGTCGGCGGCGACGGAGGCGGCAGCGGATTTGTCGCTGACGCAGGTTGTGTCGCCAGGGATTGCCAAACCGGGCGAGACGGTGACGTATACGCTGACTTTTCGCAATGAGGGAACGGCCGTTGCCACGGGCGTAACCATTACCAACCAAAAACCGACGGCCGTAATAGACGCATCGTTTGATAGCAGCGGCCCGGATGTTTTCCATACGGCCGACGCTGACGAATGTGCCTGGCAGGTGGCCGACCTGGCCCCCGGCGAAGAGGGAACGATTGTGATTACAGGCATTGTTGACCCCAGTTGGACAGGTGGCGGCGTGTTGGTGAGTACGGCCGTTATCGCTGCCGACGCCGATAGTTTTAACGGCAACAACAGCGCTGAAGCTGCATTGACAGTAGAAAACACAGCATTTACGATCTTTCTGCCCATCATCATCAAGTAACCGGCGGCTTTTGCTGGGAAAGAGAAGAGGAGCGGAGGCGCAGCATATTGGCTGCGCCTCCGCTTTTTTGTTGAAATAGGTCATTCGACGCTAAAATAACAATCAACAGATAACAGTCAACAGCTAACAACCAACAACCAGCGACCAGCAATCATGAGTTATACGCCGCCTGAAAATGTCCAGAAGATATTGAAGAATTTGCCGCAGAGGCCGGGTGTTTATCTACACAAAGATAAACACGGCGTCATCATTTATGTGGGCAAATCGGTCAATCTGCGCCATCGGGTGCGCTCTTACTTTGCCAAAAAGGTAGACAGTACCAAAACCGAGCAGTTGCGGCGTCAGATTACCGACATCGAGATCATCACTACCGACACCGAATTAGAAGCGCTCCTGTTGGAGATGAATCTCATCAAAAAGCATCGCCCCCGCTACAACGTCCACATGAAGGACGACAAGCGGATGCCTTACATCAAGGTGCATTGGCGCGATAATTTCCCCAAGGTGACGGTGACGCGGCGGATGGTGCGCGACGGATCGCGCTATTTTGGCCCTTATACCTCGGTGTGGGCAGTACACCAGACATTGGATTTGCTGCGCAAGATTTTCCCTTACCTCACTTGCGACCGAACGATTACGGGGAAGGACGGCCGTGCTTGCCTTTATTACGACATCAAATTATGCAATGGGCCGTGCATCGGGGCGGTAAATCGAGAGCAGTACCGGACGATGATTCAGCAGTTGATGGATTTCCTCAACGGCAAATCGGAACACATCATCAAGCAGTTGGAAGAAAAAATGCAGCGTCGCGCGGAAAACCTGCAATTTGAAAAAGCGGCCGAAATTCGCGACCAACTTAAGGCGGTAAACCAGGTTGTAGCCAAGCAAAAGGTCATCGCCGCCGCCAATACCGATCAGGACGTCATCGCCTTTGCCCGCGAAAAGGGGGATGCTTGCGCCCAGGTTTTCTTCATCCGGCATGGCAAGTTGATTGGCCGCGAGTATTTTTTGCTGGATGGCACGGAAGGGGAGAGCGATAAGGATGTGCTGCAAGACTTTCTGACCCAATTTTATGACGGCGCGGCCCACATCCCCAAAGAAGTGCTGCTGCCGCATGAAGTGGATGAGGCGATGGTGATTGAGTCTTGGCTGAAGCAGAAGCGCAGTACGAAGGTGACGCTGCATGTGCCGCAGCGGGGCAAAAAGAAGGCGTTGGTGGAGATGGCGACGACGAATGCCGCCGACACGCTGGCAACCTTACGCCAGCAGTGGGCGGCCGACCGATCCAAGCATGTGACGGCGATGGCCGAGCTGCAAGAGGCGTTGAAACTGCCGTCGCCGCCGGCGCGCATTGAATGTTACGACATCAGCCATACGCAGGGGGCGCAGACGGTTGGCTCGATGGTGGTGCTGGTGCAGGGCGCGCCGCGCAAGAGCGATTATCGGCGTTTTAATGTGCAGACGGTGGGCAATGATGATTATGGGGCGATGAAGGAAGTGTTGACCCGTCGTTTTCAACGCTATAAGGACACGCTGGCGGGGGAACTGCACGATCCCGGCCAGATTGGCAAAATCAAGAAGGAGACGGCCTGGTCGCTGCTGCCCGATTTGTTGATTGTGGATGGCGGCAAGGGGCAGTTGGCGATGGCGATGGAGGTTCTGGCCCAGTTTGGTTTGCAGGATGAGGTGCCTTTGACGGGGTTGGCGAAGCGGGAGGAGGAGCTGTTTTTGCCGGGGCAGGCTAAATCGGTTTTGCTGCCGCGCCGGTCGGAGGGGTTGTTTTTGGTGCAGCGGGCGCGGGATGAGGCGCATCGTTTTGCCAATGAGGGGCATCGCAAGCGGCGGGCGAAGGCGGGCGTGGCCTCGATTTTGGACAGTGTGCCGGGGGTGGGGAAGAAGCGGCGGCAGATATTATTGAAGCGCTTTGGCGGGCTGGAGGGGTTGCGGCAGGCGACGGCCGAGGAGATTGGGTCGGTGCCGGGCATTCCGCTGGAGGTGGCGGAGGCGATTAAGGCGCATTTGGCGTGAGGTGGCAGGACGCGGAGATACGCGGAGGGGGCGGAGATGCGCGGAGAGAAGAGAATTTAGGACGCGGATGAACGCGGATTAGGCGGATTTTTGGCGGTTGATGAGGGTGGCGACGGCCGTCGCTTGCCGGACGACGGCCGTTCATTCATAAAGTAATTCTCAGTGAGGTTCCTACTCTTTGAAAACAAGCGGGCAATACAATATCCAGGGTTCTGTGACGGCGAAGGTGTGCGTGGTTGAAACCGGGCCGCCGACAGCGTTGCTAACATTTACGGAGATGGTTTGCGTGCCGGTGACGGGCCAGGTGAAGCTGATAACGTCGGTGAGGGAGGAGAGGGTGTGGGTAACGGCCGTTTGCCCCGTCGCATTCCAAGTATAAGTTAGCGGCAAGGTCGTCGAAATGGGGCTGACGGTGGCTGTAAAAGCATAAGTTGTGTCAATGAGACCTTGCATTGGCCCGTTGATGACGACGTTCTCCGGCGCGATAGTTTGGGGCATCTCAGGCAGTTG
Source organism: Anaerolineae bacterium (assembly GCA_024762695.1). Lineage (GTDB taxonomy): Bacteria > Chloroflexota > Anaerolineae > Promineifilales > Promineifilaceae > JACKCC01. The sequence continues at coordinate 3,415 of JANTGY010000183.1, read as the reverse complement.
GACGCGCCAGGCATAGGTGTCATCTTTTCCCCCGATATAACGGGCCATGAGACGGCCGCCGGAAAAGGGCGTACAAACGTCTTGATTGCCCGGATCGGCTTGACAAGCGGTCGTGTCTAGCGTGGGGACTGTGATGGCATAGGGCGGATCAACCCACTGGTTTTGGCATGTTCCAGGGTAGCAGCGTGCCGTCATTGTAATCCCTTCACTGATCCAGTAGCCAGCGTCGGGATCGTCGTTGGCGTCCGCTGTTACGCTAAACCGTAATGACCAATCGCTTTCGGCAACGGCGTCAAAGTAAAAAGCAATGGGGGGCTGAGAGCCGGCATCTGTATCAAATAAGCTGACCAGAATCTTGCTGCCGGCATAGTCTGCTGGTACATCAACGAGCGGAATATCAACGGCGTTGCATTCTGGCGCGGGCGGTATCAGGAGCCTGTCCGCTGCGTCGCAATCGGAATCAATCCCAATATTAGAGTTGCTTGGCCGGGTATTGAGAGCGAAGATTTTTAACCCGTCGCTGTTGTGCGAACCTGGGTGGTCAAGCAGATAAACATTGCGTGCGTTCACGTCGCCGGGGATGGCGCTGACGTAATCAGGCGGCCCAGCCCAGATGTCATAGCCATTTTCGGAAGCGCCGGTGATGGCAGTCACATCCAGGTAGAGGTAACGGTTGCCGGTTTCTTCTTCGACGACGATGTTGGGCACGTCATTGGATAAATTGATTTCAAAACTTTCGATGCCGATTCCGGGTGTGGCAGGGGCGTCTACACTAGGCCAGGCAGCAGCAACGGCCGTTGGCCGGTCAAAAGCGGGCGCGCCGCCAGGCGATACCCAGCGCATGTCAGTTTCATGGTCGCCATCGTCTCTAACCGCATCTCCAACCTGGCCAATGTATTGCGCCAGTGGGATTTTGACAATTGTCTCATCAAGTTGTCGGGCAAAAAAGTGGAGATCATATTGGGTTTGCGTATTGTATTGGGGAGCATAATAACCGGCGTTGCCGCATGGCGGCATACGATTTTCATCAAGGCGCACGAACCACCAGGGGTTGATCTCATCAATTGGTAATCCGAGGTCCCGTTCCCCTGTATTAATCAGACAAGGATTGATGTCGACAGCCGAGCAGCTTAATGTTTCAGTTATGGGTTCGCCCAGGGCAATAGCGGCCGCTGTATGGGTGATTGTCGCCGATTCGTTGAGCCGGTTGATCGAATCGGGGTCAAATAGTTCGATACGGACTACATCATGCGGGTAATCGGGCGGGATGAGGATGCGATATTGGTAGGTGGAAAGACCCTGGTAATTGGCGTTTGTGTCCAGATACCAATCAGGCCAGTCAGGCGCGAGCGGCGAATAGGGATCGCCGAAGCGGCTGCAAATGTCGGGGCCAAATACTATTTGATTGGCCGTGTTGACGAGGCCGCTGGGTGTGTTTCGACCAATATAAATGTCGGCGGCGGGAGGATTAGTCGCAGAAACGGCCGTATTTCCCACAGCGGTTTGAGCAAAAATAACCAGGGGCAGCAGTCCGAGGATAATAGTCAAAAGTATAACAAAAGGTTTCTTTTTCATGGCACACTCCCAAAAGCTTACGAATTAACAAACGCGAACAGGTTCATTATAGCAGAAATGGCGCGGATTTTTGCCCCATCCCGGCAAAAACCCGCGCGTTGTTCGGCACGGAGAGAAACGCCGCGGTAGGGATGGCTACCGCGCGGGATGGCTTAGGGAGATGCCCAGAATCAGGCCAATAATGACGCCGACGAGGGCGATAATTAAGATGGTTGAGAAACTCACAATCATGATCGTACTCCTTCTGGCTGTTTGTTTGGATTAGGCGGCAAGCGGCGTGATGTGGGGGGAGAGGTAACTGCCTGTATGAAGAATAGGATAGCGGAAACGGCCGTATCCGTAATCAGCTAAAAGGATGAGTTGGGGAATGAGTTTGAAATCGTCCGAAAGGAGGGGGGAGGGACTAGCCGACGGCGTTTTTGGCGTGTATTTGGTTGAGCAAAAACTCAAATTTTTCTACGTCGAAATCCCCTTTCGTGTAGAAAAAGTCGGCCCCGGCGCGCAAGGCCAGCGCTTGCTGCTCGACCTGATTTTCTACCGAGACCATCGCTACGACGACATGACCTAATTTGGGATGAGAAGTGACTTGTTCGCAAAAAGCGAGCGTTTTTTGGTTGGGGGCGTACTTTTGGCCGATGGCGTGAACCGGCTCCCATTCGTCGCGGGGCATGTGGAGGTCGAGGATGATGAGTTGGGGCTGCCAGCGGATGAGTTCGCGCACGGCCGTTTGCAACGTCGTCGCCGTTCGCGCTTCACAGTCAAACAAACCGGCAAACGCGCTAACGCTGTCGGCCCAAACCGGTAAATCGTCAACAATCAAAATCCGGCAGGGATGCGCCTCTTCAGTTTGTGCGTTCATGATGTTCTTCCTTTTCTCCCGACGACCAAGCGGATAGGTAGCCTCTGTTTACCATTATATGCCAGAATTGATGGATGGAGGGATGATAAACTATCGTCCGAAAGAAGGATTTGGCCGCGTTATGCAAATCGCGTACACTCTGATTGTTAGCAGCAAATCCATACATGGATTCTTTGCAAACTTTTAACATTTTGATCGAAGGTAGGATGTTGTGCAGCAGTTAATTGCCAGTTTATTGGATGGGGTCGAGAGAGAACAGACCCCGCGCGCTTTTTTGGCCGGCGTTGGCGCCATTTTGCACGAATATCTCCAGGCTGATCTTGTCATTGCTTACGAATTGATCCCAGAAACGGGCGGCGCGCCTAAATTGCCGCCTATTTGGACGGGCGATTTTGACAATGCCGCCGCCGGGCAGATTTTGACGGCCAAATCGCAGGGTGGGGCGCTTGATCAATTGATCGGCCGCTGGGAAGCTTGTTATGAAGAGGACGCGCCGGCCTGGCACGGCCGTTTCCCTTCTGAAACGACGCGCGATTTTACCCAGTTTATCCAAACCGAAAGCATTCAATCCTTTGTTTTTTTGCCCATTGCCGCGCAAAAAGAGCGACGGGCGGCGTTCATAGCCGCTTTTCGCCAGCCGCGAATCTGGCGAGAGGAGACGCAGCGCACGTTGAAAGTGGCCGGGGCGTTGATCGGCTCCCATCTGCGCCAGTTTGACCGGCTTCCGGCTGACGCCCACGCGCCTCAAAAACGAAAAGCAATCGCCCACACGCTGTACGGGAAGACGGCCGTCGTGTTTAAAGAGCAGATTGACGCGCTGGAAAGGGAGATTGTGCGGACATTGGGGCAGAGCGTCCCCCCCGGCGTAGCCGAACGGCTGCAAATGGCCCGTCAGACCGTTTTTGAAGAGATGCGGAACTTGGTGATTGAGGCGTCGGGCGATCTGCTGGTTGATTTGGAAACGATGTCATTGGCCAAGGC
>JANTGY010000182.1 GCA_024762695.1 Anaerolineae bacterium | reverse complement strand
GTCCAGAACCAGTCGCCGGGGTAAATGGCCGCCGGTTGGCCGCTGAGAATCTTGAGGCCGCCATCCATTGTGCGTAAAAAGGCGTCCAGGGCAGCGAAGCCAGTATTGATTTCGGCCCCGGTTCTTTGCCAGGCGTTCAACAGCACGCCCACCTCGGCCAGATTGCCCAACAAGACAGCCAGGGCGGCGGCGATGAGGCCGGCGAGGATGGCTTTTTTGTTTGCCCTCACCTCAATCCTCCCCCGAAGGGGGAGGAAGCCAGATTTCCCCTCCCTTTGGGAGGGGACTAAGGGGAGGGTCTGAACGGTTCTAGTCGCCACTAAATTGTAGGCAATGGAGAAAACGCCGACGCCGGTGAAGCTGAAGAGCATGGGCAGGATGAGATTGTAAGCGACGGCCGGAATGACGCCCAGCAGCTTGGTTAACGCGCCGACGAAGACGAAGCCGTAATAGTAATAGTTGATGTAGCCGCCGGCGAACCAGGGATCGTAAGGCGGAAAGGTTGTGGATTTGAGAACGGCCGTAAAATAAGACAAATCCATCGGTTTTTCGCCGCCCCAAATGATGTCCCACACATCGGGGTTGCCCAGGCGGATGCCGATCATGATGAGGAAAAGGAGAATGCCCAACGCCTCGACGATGCCGATGTAGGCCAGATTGCGGCGCACAAATCGGGCGATTTCATGGCGGCGGCGAATGAGAATGGTCAGGCTAATTAGCTCGATTAATGACAGGCCGATTAACAGCGTGCTGCGCGTGTTGGGCAAAATGTCCAGGCTGGACATCAGCCAGCCAAAGTAGGAAATGAGCAGCAGGGCCAGAATGCGCGAAAGGGCGTAGCCTTTATCGGGCAGGCCGCCCAAAGTGACAAAGGCGATGGGGAAAACAGCCCAGCCCAGCAAAATGACGACGAGATGCCAGACGACGGCCGTCCATCCTGGATGTTGCGATAAAAAGCCATCCACATTAAAAACTTGGCTGAACGTACCGTTGGCGCGCTGTTTTTCCCACGCGGCGCTGGAAAGCATGAGGCCATTGGGCGCTTGGGTGGCCTCGGCCGGGTTCATGTTGGTCGCCTGACTTAAATCGGCTTCGCCCAGGAGGCGGATTGTGTTTTCGTGACTGTAGCGATCCGTTTTGGCGAAAATCCAGACGGGCGGATGGTCGTAGACGCTGAACGCTTCTTCGGCGGCCAGTTCGCCCGGCGGCGGCCAGCCTATTTCGGGCGGCGCATTCCAGCCCAGTTTGCCGCCGGTGTCGCTGATGGTCAGCGGGCCGATGTGGAAGTCGGCATGGAATTGGGCGACGAGATCGAAACCGAGTTCGCCGTTGAACAGGCTTTCGTAGTAGCGAATGTTGAGCGGATAGTTGAGCGGCAGGCGCGGCGTGTTCCAGATGGCGCGTTGGCTGCTGATGGGGATGTAGTCGGCTTCGTCGAGCCACTGAATCATCTCTTCCCGCTTGGTATCGTTGTCGGGGAAGGGGAGCGGGCGTTGGCCGCCGGTGACTTCGGTGTAGTAGCTGGCGTAGGCGGCACGGCCGTCTAAATTCACCGGCAGCAAATCATCCCATGCTTCGTTAACCAGGCGGCTGGTATCGGCGTGGATGGCCGGGCTGCCAGCGGCCAATTCAGCGACAAGACGAATTGGCGCATCGGCGGCGACGGCCGTTTCGGGCAAGGCAACCGTCGCCGAACGCCGTTGGCTGTCAAGCTGGAAGGTCGCGCTGCCGGATGGAGTTTCGCCCAGGCGCGCGGTGAGGGCGGCGCTTTCAGGCAGGCCGCTGAGGGAGGTGAGGTAGTTGAAGCGCACGGCCGTTACCGTGCCATCTTCCGGTAAAGTGAAAACCAGGTTCAACGGCGGGCCGCCGTCGAGAAAATCATACCCTTTGAGCGGGAGTTGTAGTTCTTGGGAACGGCCGTTAGCCTCATACAACAGCGTCGCCCCAGTGGGAATGTTGTCGTACATCCATTCCGAAGCAGCCAATCGGGTGAATGGTTGTGTGTAGGTGGTGATGAAGGTGTTGGCCCACAGGAGAGAGGGAACGGCCGTTACCAACATCAAAACAACAACGCCAACCTGTTTGTAGGGGCGGGCCTTGTGCCCGCCCGCGCTAGTTCTACGCCACAATTCAAACAACGCCCAGGCTCCCATCAGCAGCAGCGTGGGATAAATGGGCAAAAAATAGCGAATGGATTTAACCCAGCGCGTCCCCATGAACAGGAAGTATAATCCGCTCCAGGCGACGGGAATGGCGTGCGCCATCCAGTCGGGGCGGGCGCGGACGATGCGCCACAATGCCCACAACAAGCCTAACCAGGCGGCAATCCCGGCCGTCAACCCCATGCCGTATAAAACCATGTTGGTGAACGGGAAGAGGATGGCGGCGCGATCTGTCCATTGCAAAGCGGGCGGGAAGGAAGCTTCCGGCGCCTGAAGACGTTGAATCTCCTCCATGTTGCTCACCCACTGCGGATTGAAGCCGATGAGGGAGCGGACGAAAATGTTAAGCGATCCCGCTTCCTCTCCAGTCTGAGCCAGAACTTCCTCACGCGCGATGGCGGCGTCGGCGAAGGCGTAGGGCTGGGCCAAACGGATGGTGATAATGGAGACGAGAGCGGCGATGACGACGCCGATGATGGCGCGTTGTACTTCGAGACCGCGCAGGTTTTTCAAACTCGCGAGCGCTATGCCGCGTTTGTTCAGACCAATCACGGCCGCTAACGGCGCCATGACAGCCAATGGAGCCATATTGATGCGCGAGGCGACGGCCAGCCCCAGGCTAAGACCGAACAGCGCTTGCCAAAGCCATTCACGCCGATTCTCAGTGTCGCCAAAGCCGGCGGCGCGCACGGCCGTGTAAATGGCAATGGTTGTCAGGGCGGCGGCCCAGTTATCCATGGTGTAGAAGTGGGATTGTTGGATGGGCATGACGGCCGCCGCCAACAAGAAAGCGGCCAATGCGCCCACGCGCCAATCGTATAACCGTCGCCCAATCAAATAAATGAATAAGACCGAAAAGAGATCGACCAATCCAGACAGAAAGCGACCAAACAAGTGTACGCCGTCGTAGGCGGTGAAATTGTAATCGCAAAGCGGGGGAGGAATGCCGTCGTCCCCGGTCAACCCCTGGCAGATGCCGTTGGCCCATTCAGCTAAATAGCGCACGGCCGTCATCGGGAAGTTGCCGTACACATAAAAGCCATGCCCCACATTGTATGGATTTAGCGGCGATTCAGATGTTTTTAGGTAGGTGATGGGGTCGGAGACAGTTTGAAGCTGGGCCGTCACGCCGGTGAGAAAGCGCTCGTCTGGGTGCAGGTGCGTGCCCTGGTCCCAATCGAGGCCGGTGAACCGGAAATAGGCGCCGACCGACAGCGCTAGCAAGACGAAAAGCGCCGGTAAAATCTCCCGAATAAAGGGGCGTTGACTGATGGGGGTTGCGGGGGCAGCGATGGGAGCCGCGGATTGGGCGGCGCGTGTTGGGTCTAGGCTGTTGTCCTGGTTGTCGCCTGTCATATTGTCTTGGTTGCCTGTTGGATGATTTGTTCTCCCCCCTTTATACACGGGCTGCCTTAATTATTCGCAGCGATTGGCTAAAATTATTGTGAGACTGGAAGCCAACGACCCGCAACCAACAACTAATAAACCGCTCCGCCGGAGATTTGGATGAGGCGCTGCAACGCTTCAGGGTTGAGGAGGGTGAATTTACGGCCTTTGGACTGTACCCATTGTTCGCGGCGGAAACGGCCGATCGCTTTGTTGATGCTGACCCGCGTCGCTCCGGTCATTTCGGCCAGGTCGGTTTGGGTGAGAGAGAGGTCGATGACGATGCCGTCAACGGTGACACGGCCGTGCTGCTCGGCCAGGTTTAGCAAAGTACGCGCTAATCGAGCCGGTAAGTCCAGGAAGAACACGTCGCTCAATTGGCTGTTGAGGCGGCGGATGTTGCGAGCTAAAGATTGCAGCACATGCAAGGAGAAGTTGGGATTATTGCTGATGAAACGGATGAATTCATCCCGATGCAGCGTGAGCGTTTCCGTATTTTGAATCGCTTCGGCTGTGGCCGAGCGGGGCGAATCGTCCAGCAGCGCCAATTCGCCAAAGAAATCATCCTCGCCCAGAATCGCCAGCAGCGCTTCCTGTCCTTCGGGCGTGGAGTGGGTGATTTTTACTTTGCCGCCGATGATGATGTAGAGTAAGCCGCCGGGATCGCCATGATGGAAAATCACTTGACCGGGGCTAAAGTGACGAACGACAAGACGACCGGCCATGTGCTCGGCTTCGCTTTGATTCAAGTTGGCGAAGAAAGGCACAGACTGAAGCGCCTTTAAGCTTGTATTTAATGTCATGTTCTCTTCTTCCCGAAATCGAAATTCGCGCGCTGGTTAATCGCAGGCGCGATGTAAAACCAGACAACCAGATCGCCAATGGGCCGGATGACAAATAGGATGATGGCGACGCCGCTATTGTACCGCAAGGCGTCGTCGTTCCCAACTATTTTTTAAGCTGAGCGAATAAATGCTGTTTGGTTTGGTTGATGGCTTGTTGCAAACGCGTCATTTCTATGGCTGGGCCGCCGCCTTGCGCGGAAACGGCCGTTCCCCCGCCGCCCCCTTTGCCCAAATGTTCGAGAGTGATTTTAAGCAAGGTATTCATCTCACCCGGCGCATCTTTTGAACGCGAGAACAGAAGCTGGGATTTGCTGCCGGCCATCCCCAATAAGACAATTATGCCGGCTTTTTGGGTTAGATGATGGCTTATGGCGCGTAAATCAACGCCTTCGTTTTCATGGAAGGCGCGGGCGATGATGACGATGTCGCCGATTTTTGAACTGGTTTCCAGTAATTTGTCAGCTTCGACGCTTTGTATGGCGGCTTTCATTTTTCTCAGAGCGCGGCGCATTTCTTTGTTTTCTGTCTGCAGACCGGCGACGGCCGTTGCCAGTTCATCCTGGCTGGTGGTCAGGGCGGTTACCAGTTGGGCGACGCTTTCGTTTTTACGGCCGTAATCGACCAACGCTCGCCCGCCGCAGCGAAACTCAACCCGCAACTTTTCTTTGCGCCGTTCCAATTTGATGATTTTGACAAGACCAACCGAACCTGTGCGGGCTACGTGCGTGCCGCCACAAGCCGTTAAATCGAAATCTTCGATGTCGATCAGGCGTAGTTGGCCGTTTTTGACGGGCGGCAGCTTGCGCAACGGCATTTGCCGCGCCTGTTCCAACGTCGCCGTTTGAATATGAATCGGGCGGTTTTCCCAGATGATTTGATTGGCTAATTGTTCCGCCTGGTTGATTTGCTCGGGCGTTAAGTTAAGGTTGTCCAGGTCAATGGTTACGCTCTCGCCGCTCAAATGGAAACCAACCGTATGGGCATCAGCGATGCGGATAAATGCCTGCGACAAAATATGCTGCCCCGTGTGGTGCTGCATGTGGTCAAAACGGCGTGCCCAATCAATAACGGCCGTCGCCTCTCCTCCTATCTCTGTCTCTGTCTCCGTCTCTATCTCCGTCTCTGCCTTTTTCCCCAACCAATGCAATACCGCGCCATCCTCCTTGCGGATGGTTACATCCACCACAGGCCAGCCGTCAATTCGGCCAAAGTCGGCCGGCTGTCCGCCTGATTCGGGGTAAAAGTAACTTTGGTTCAGGATGATGGCAGTACGGCCATTTTGCGCAATGCGTTCAGTGATAACGGCCGTAAATTCCATCGTATAGGCATCTTCGTAATATAATCGCTTGCTCATCGTTAACATAAAAGCGAATGAAGGCTGTTTAGCTTTCATTCGCTCGATAGTGATTTCGTTTGTCGAAAATGCGTCAGCTAGTCCGCTTCCTCATCGAAAACAGGTAAAGTAAAATTAAATCTGGCTCCACCGCCCGGCGCGTCGTCAACCCAGATACGGCCGTCATGCGCCTCCACAGCCAGTCGGCAAAAAGCCAATCCCAGCCCCAATCCTTTCGAGTCGTTGTTATGCTGTACCCGCTGGAATTTCTCAAAAATAGTCTGGCGATATTGTGGCGGGATACCTTCCCCCTGATCCGATACACAGAAGAGGGCTTCGTTTTTATCCAGAACGGGCTTCACTTCCAACGTAATTTCGCGGCTTTCCTGACCATGCTTAAGCGCATTATCAATCAAATTAACCAAAACCCGTCGAATCATATCCTCTTCCGCAAATATCATTGGCAAATTCAAAGGCAAACGACGAATAAATTTCACCGTCCGTTTTTCAAGATTGGGTTTTTCAATCTCGACCACATCATCAATCAGTTTATAAATATCTACTGACTCCCGTTCGCTTACAGGATGACCGGCCTCCAATTGATTGATGTCCAAAAGCGAACGGATCAGCGTTTGCAAGCGGCGGCTGCTCCGCATCGCAATATCCAACATAATGGATAATGTCGAATTATTGTCAGTGGGAATTTCAAGATTCAACAATTCTAAGCTAGTAATCACGTTACCCAACGGGCTTTGCAGGTCATGGAACAACATGGCCGTTAAATCTTCCCGCATCTTCTCCAATTCAATCTGCTGCGAAATATCGTGGTAAATCCATTGCAAAAGCTCATTGTTTTCAAACAACGTCCGCTTGGCATAAACCTCCACATGGATTTGCTCGCCCGTGTTGGTAACAACCTGATCGGTCAACATCGTTACCCTGTTTGGCGTAATGCCGTCAACATCCGGCCATTCCATTTCTTCGGGATGTAGGTTTTTGATGTTCATGCGGCGCATTTGAGCGCGGCTGTATCCCATAAAACGGGCCGCCTGACGATTAACCTCAACGATATTCCCAGCTAAATCAGTGAGAAAGATAGGGTCTACACTGTCTTGAAAAAGTCTGGTATAGCGGGCTTCTGCCGCTTGCGTTCGGGCATATTGTTGGGCATGAGCAAGAGCGCTGCTGGCGATATTCGCAAGATTAACTAATAAGTCCAAGTCATCTTCAGTGAAGGAGCTTTGCATTGGGTTGATGGCTTGAATAGTCCCCAAAACCTCGCCTTTGAATTGAACCGGGGCGCAGATCATGGCGCGCGTAAGATAACCAGTACGTTCATCGCCCAATGTATGGAAACGCGGGTCGAGACTTGTATCATTCACCATTGCCGGTTCGTCGTGTTCGACGACCCAACCTGATAATCCCTGGTTGGATGGCAAGCGCAGTCCAACAATTTTGCCGCTGCCTAACCCGGCCGCTACGCGGTAAACAAGCTCGTTCGTTTGTTCGTCTACCAGCGCAATGGAAATGGCCTGGGCCTGCAAAAATTCATTCATTTGCGACAACAAAGATTGCATGATCTGGTTGATGTCCAGCGAAGAGTTGATCACGCGGCTGGCTTCGTTGAGCAGGGCCATGACTTGTAGTTGGCGCTGTGACTTCTCATAAAGACGGGCATTTTCGACGGTTGTAGCGGCCTGGCTGGAGATGGCGATCAAGAGATCCATATCTTGATGGTCGAATTGTCCAATGCCGTTTTTGTGGATGGTGATGGCGCCTATGGCGCGATGATGAATGATCAGGGGAACGCAAATGACGGACCAGCACTCGTTGGCGGTTACATGACCAGGGCGCATCAACCAACGGGAATCGACGCAAGTGTCGTCAATAATCGCTGGCTGTTGGTTGCGAATAACCCAACCGGCGAGGCCATCGGTCATAATATCGTCCAGATAGATGTCTGACTTTTTATCGGCCAGCCAGGCGCGTTCGATTTTTAGATCGTGACCTACGACAATAATGCTGCCATTCTCGGCGGCTAATTGGGTTGCGGCAATGTCTAATATGCGGGGAAGGATGGTGTCAAGGTGCAGGCCGTCAGCTTCCACTTGTTTAAGCATGGAGTTGACAGCATATAAAATTTGCAGCCGTTGACTGGCTCCGATTTCGCCAGTGATGTTTAGGTCTGTGTCTGAGTGGCCCATAATCGCTTTTTGTTACGCTACTACCTTTTTACATTATACGCGATAAATTGTTTGAGGGTAAAGGGCTGTTTGCTTTTACTATAAAACATGCGTTGGTTTACGTTTGATAAATGACCAATATATCCGACACACAATAGTTGTTTTGAATGCCCTAAACCTGATAGCCGTTGAGTTCAAAGTTGTTATTTCTGGAGTCGCGGCGTCTGTTGGCGAAGTCTACCGGGAATCCGATGTTCTGACCAGTATTTAGGTTAATTCCAGGCTGGGCGTTACATCTATATTTAGGGGGCTGCGACGGCCGTTTACAAAATGCCAGTGCGCCGCCGCCCCAATCATGGCCGCATTATCCGTACACAGGGCCAAAGGCGGGACGCGAACAGGGAGATTAACCCGTTCATTCATTTCCCGGCGCAGGGCGCTGTTGGCCGAGACGCCGCCGGCCAGATGCACGGCCGTTACCCCATAAGCCTGTGCCGCCCGTTCCGTTTTTGTGACCAGCGCATCCACCACCGCCGCCTGAAAACTGGCCGCTAAATCATTGACCG
>JANTGY010000181.1 GCA_024762695.1 Anaerolineae bacterium | reverse complement strand
TTGATTATGAGCAAGATGATGAATGTGCCGACGAAGTTCAGCAGGGAAATGACAATATCTTCAGGCCCATGATGAAATAGTTCAGCCAGGTCGAACGAGTCATTGCTGATCCGCGTCATGAGCTGACCGACTTTTTGTTCATCGTAAAAAGCGAAAGACAGTTTTTGGATGTGGTCAAACAGTTCACGGCGCATGTCGCGTTCCATCAGAGCGCCCATCACATGCCCCTGATAACCAACAAACATGTTGCAAGCAGTATGAATGATGATTAACAGCAGCATGACAGCCCCCATGCCAACAATTTGGCTGAGTGTGTCAGGTGACTGCGCGGCCAGCACATTTTTAATGATGTGGTTTGCGGCTAATGGCAAGAGCAACGTGGTTGCCGACAGAATGAAGGCGGCAGCCATATCTGCCCAAAACAATCTTCGATACGGTTTGTAATAGGAGAAAAATTTTTTAGTCCGCGCGTTCAACAGGTTGAATTTTTGACGGCCGTTCCTCCCCCAAAACGGTAGTTTAGCCATAATCTCATAATCCATCATTGTTTGGGTAATTGGGTAATTGGTAATTACGTGCTTACTCAATTACCCATTTTCTCCTTGCCATAATTGCTGCATTTCTACTGATGAAGTTAGTAATTCATCCAATTTACCCTGCGCGGCGATACGGCCGTCTTTCATCACAATTATTTGATCAGCTTGCCGCAAAGCGGTCTGCCGATGTGAAACAACCAGAAATGTGGCGAGTGGCGAGTGGCGAGTGGCGAGTTCTTGTTCGCCAAGCAACCGTTCCCACAATAGCTTCTCCGTCTCCACATCCAGCGCGCTGGAAAGGTCGTCGAAGACGAGTAATTCTGCATCGCGCACCAACATGCGAGCGGCAGCGGCGCGCTGCACCTGGCCGCCGGAAAGGCGCACGCCGCGCGGCCCAACTAGCGTATCCAGCCCGTTTTCCAGTTGAGCAATGTCGGGAGTGAGAACGGCCGTTTCCACCGCCCCCGCCAATCCTACCCGTTCCTCCGACAGTCCAAACAAGACATTGTCCCGCAGCGTCTCGCTGAACAGGCGCGGCGTTTGCGGCGTGTAAGCCGCGCGTGGCGGCACAAAAAACGTTGCCGGATCAGCCACTAACTCCCCATTCCAACAAATCTTGCCGTCATCCAACGGCAGCAGCCCCAGCAAAACCCGCAGCAGCGTCGTCTTGCCCGACCCAATCCGCCCGGTGATGACGGTGAACGAGCCGCGTGGAAGGGTGAGATTGACGTCGAAGATGCCAACCCGTGATTCGTAATCGGTAATCGGTAATCGGTCATCGGCTAACGGATTACTGTTTACGGCTAACGGATGCCGGTAAGTCAATCCTTTAATTTCCAGCAGGCGCAGATAGTCGGCGGGCGATTTGACCTGGAATTTTGTCAACGCATTGAACGCCGTTTTTTGATCATAAGATTCTTCGTAAATAGGGCCATGCTCCACCAGACTTTCTGATGCAGCGTGCGGCTGGAGGGCTTGCGCGCGATCCAACACCACCCGCTGCTGGGCAATCTCTGAAATGTAACTGCCGACAATGCCTGGGAATTGGGAAACGATAAACAAGTAGGAGCTAAACAAGGCGAAATCGCCAACGGTAAACGACCCATTCTGCATAGCGACGCCGGCGAACATAATCATGATCGCCACCGCCACATCGCCCATGTTGTCGGAGATGGCGGCAGACACGGCGTAAAAAATGCCGTGCCGTACATTGTTCTTGCGGCGGCGTTCGCTGAGCGCTTTCAAATAGTGTATTGTTCCTGTTTCAGCGTTGGCTACTTTCATGGCTTGGATGGCGCCAAACAGTTCGCCTAAAAAGCCGGTGACGGCGCTGTCGCTGTCGCGGCTTTCTTTGTGATAGCGCAGGAAGCGTTCCCAGGCGAACCGGGTGAGGAAGAAAACGCCAATGAGGGGCAGGATGGCAACGGCCGTAATCCCCGGCGCAATCGAAAACATCACAATCAGCGCAAAAATGGTGAACGAACCATGTCCAATGATTTCCGGCAGCCAGGTGGGAAAATCGCCAAAGTCGGCCAAATCGTCATTGAGCCGGTTAACAGCGTCGCCGATAGGGACAGGCAGCGGCTGCGCCCCCGGCTGGCGCAAGATGTTTTGGACGACATTTTTACGCAGCAGCGCCTGCCCGGCCAGCCGCACCTTCGCCGCGCTCCAGCCGCCAACGACATTCAAAACCATGCGCGACGTTTCGACAGCGACCAATGCGGTCAGAATGAGCCACAAGTCGAAGTCAACCAGCGCGTCGCCGGTTAGCCGGTCAAAAAATAGCTTTTGCAGCCAGCCGATCGCCCCCCGCGTGGTGAAAACAATGACAGCCATGCCGCAGCTGAGCCAAAACATGCCCGGCCGATAACGAATGAGCGCCCAGGTTCCTTTCCAAACGGGAAGTTGGTAATTGGTAATTGGTAATTGGTTATTGGTCATACCAGCGCCTCCTCCATCCCGGTTTGCAGCAGGCTGTAAAAGCGGGAGTTGGAATTGGCGGCTAATGCAGTGCGACGGCCGTTTTCAACCACACGGCCGTTCTCCAAAATCAACACATCATCCGCCCGCTGTACCGTCCCCAGCCGGTGGGCGATGATGATGCCCGTGCGATTTTGCAGCAGCCGGTCAATGGCCCGTTCCAAAAGCCGCTCCGTCGTCGGGTCGAGCCGTGATGAGGCTTCATCCAGCACAACAAGACGCGGGTCGCGCAAAAAAATGCGGGTGAAGGCCAGCAATTGTGCTTCGCCTGCCGACAACCCCTTGCCGCCTTCCTCCAGCGCCGTATCCAGACCATTGGGCAGAGCGCGGAACCAGCTTTCCAATCCCAGCGTCTCAATGGCGGCGATGATTTGCGCGTCGTCAATGGGCGTGCGTTGGTCGTCGTAATTGCGAAACAGCGTCAGATTGTCGCGGATAGTGGCGGCGAACAACTGCACCTCCTGCGTCACCAGCCCCACATGCCGCCGCAAATCAGACAAACTCACGGCGCGCACATCCACGCCATCCAGCGTGATCGCGCCGCTGTCCACATCGTAGAGCCGGAACAGCAGCCGCGTCAGCGTTGTCTTGCCGCTGCCTGTCCGCCCTAAAATGCCCAGAATTTTGCCGGATTCCAATTCAAAAGCGACATCATGCAGCACATTTTGAGATTGGAGAACCTGTCCTGAGCTTGTCGAAGGATTGGAGATTGGAGACTGATCATTGGCAATTGGCAATTGACCATTAACAATTGGTAATTTGTCCTTGTACGCAAAAGAAACTCCGTCAAATTGAATCATTGGCGCAGTAGAGGGGAGTTTGGCAAAGGCCGTTTCCTTCACGGCCGTCTCAATCGCAAAAAACGCCCCAATCCGTTCAATACTGGCCGCCGCCCGCCGCAAACTTTCAGCTTGGCGGCGGATATTTTTGAGGGGACTTTCCAGCAAATCAATGTAATAAACCAGCACATAGGCCGTCCCGATTGAGAGCGTTCCCTGCCAGTAGCTATATCCAACCAGCGCCAGTGTGGCGACAAGGGCCAACACATACAGCATGTAATTACTGCTAAAGCTCAGCCCCCACCACAACTCTTGACGAAGCCGTTTATGCGTCACGAAAGCCATTAAGGGATAAAGCCGATTCATCACATAAGTTTCGCCGCCGTTGGCGCGAATATCTTCTGTCCCCGCCAATCGTTCGCCCAAGTAGCCATATAAATCGGCATAGCCTTGACGAATTTCACGAGCGACATTCACTTGCGGGGTCCGCAGCAGATGCAAGAGGCCTAACGCCAGAACGGCGTAAGTCGCCCCAACCAGACCAAATTGCCACTGCTCCAGGAAAAGCAGGGTCAGAATGCCGATGACCAGCAGGCTGTTTCCCAACACTTGCACGACCAGATCGGAAAAATAATCGGCCAATGCGCTTACGTCGCCGTCTATGCGTTCGATTAGTTCGCCAGGGGTGCGTAGTTTGTGAAAGCCCATGTCCAGCCGCATACAATGGGATACTAAATCGGCGCGAAGTTGGTTGGTGGCCGCCCAACCCAAATCTTCGCCCAGGTAAACGGTGTACAGGACGATAACTTTTTTGCTGATGACGGCGATGAAGAAGAGTATGCCCGCCGTCAGCAGCAGGCGTAGTTCGCCGCCGGATTGGGCGGTATCTAGCAGCAGCCGAATCGCCTGCGGCGCGGCTAGTTGCAGACTAATTCCTACCAGGATTAGGCTGGCTAACAACAGAACGCGGGCGCGAAACGGCCGTAAATAACGCCAGAGCATGGTTATTGAAGGTGAAGACATTAATTCTCCTGTTTGCAAGTTTGCAGGTCTGCAAGTGTGCAAGCGCTGAAACGACTTGCTTACTTGCCTACATGCAAACCTGCATACTCGCTACCCATGTACGGTTTCCACAGGTCAAGCGTCAACTGCACCGGATCGGATTCAACGCCAAAACGAGCGAAGTATTCGCAAACGCGGGTGATGTCTCGCTGCAGGAGTTCAAACGCATGGGGATTTTGCCGCGCTTGCACCATTTGCGGGAAATCTATGAGGATAATGTCGCCTTCCCAATACAGAATATTGTAAGGCGATAAGTCGCCGTGAATGTAATGATGGTCGAGCATTAGTTTGACGTTTTCCATCACGCGCTCAAACAGCGGTTGGGCTTCATCCGGTTCCAGATTGATTTCGTTCAAGGCGGGAGCCGCGCCGTATTCGTCGCCGATGAACTCCATCAAAATGGCGCTGCCCTGTTGGGCGAGAGGTTTAGGCACGTCGCCGCCGGCTTCGTACAGCTCGGTTTGGGTGCGGAATTCTGTGCCCACCCACATCATGAAGTCGAGGCGTTGTCCGTAGCCAGATTTTTTGAGAACGGCCGTCCTTTCCCGCCGACTCCTGATTTGTTTGCCATCAGCATCGCGCAAGGTGCGCCCCGCCTTGTAGATGGCGTCGTTTTTCAGATTGCGCAGCATCCGTTCACGGTACAGCTTGGCAGCGACTAATTCAAATCCGGTGGCCGGGTCGGCGGTGCAGGCATACACATTGGCTTCTTTACCGCCTTTAACCAATCGGGTCACATCGGTGATGAGGGCGTCGTGATAGAAGGGGGCGACGGCGGAAATCACCCAATGGCGTTCGTGGTGCAGTGGGTCAAGGGCGGCGGCATAGCTGGGAACCCAACTTGCATGGCTATCGTCCATTTTGCGTATGTCGGCCATCATTTTGGCGTGACGGTCGCTTTGCTTGCGTGGGCCGTTTTGCTTCTTTTTATGATGCTTTTTTGCTAACCGACGGCGTCGGGTCGCGTGGCTGCGATCGACGTACTCAAACTCTGCATAAAGTTCGTGTGATTCGTATTTACTCATTTTTTGATGCGGCTGTTGGCTGTTAGCCATTAGCCTGGTTTTTGTTTCTAATTTGTATGTTGATTTGATTGGGTGAATACAAAGCGACAAGTCAGCGCGGCGACGTATGGCTTTTTGATGGTTGGCTGATGGAACGAGAAACAAAAAACCACAGGCTGGAACGCCTGTGGCCGGAAGGAATCGTCAAAAAAAGAGTTTTATTACCGGGGGGCAGGCGTACCCGCACAATGCTGATCGCGTACAGTGACAAGAGTTATTGAGATGTGGGTCATATGCGAGTACCTCCTTATCATTTATTTTTACCAGCGACAGTCTACCACAGGCAAAGCGGCGGAGTCAAGACTTTTCCAGTTCTGGATAATGTGGTGTTTTAAGGAATAAGAAATATGGCAGTATTCCCCGCTGACGACAAGTGAGAGGAACGGCCGTCATTTCGACCAAAGGACAAAATTTTTACCCTTACGCCGTTGATCGAAATGATAAAATTACCCTAATTATGTTGTACTCCTTCCGTTCTCCAAAGCGTCCAACAACAGCCTAACCGCCGGCCGATCCGTCGGGTCGTGGCTGCGATAGGCCAGCAAAACCTTCCCGTCCGGCTCCAGAATAAAATCGCCGCCCAGTTGATGGGTGTCGGTTTTGCCTTTGATGGGTTTACGGCCGTTTCGCCCCAACCGCCGCGCGTAATACCATAAATTCTTCGGCCCCCAGGAACGCCAAAACGAGCGCTGCAAGCCAAAGGCATGATACGCTGTCCGATCAGGGTCCAGCCACAAGGGAAAAGGAGAGCCGGTTTCTTCCAGCCAGATTTCGGCCCGCCACGCCGCTTCAAACGAGATGGTTACAATATCCGTTTGCAGCGCAGCAAATTCGGTTTGATGGCGGCGCAACTGCGCCACATGGTCGCGGCAGGGCAGTCAACCCAGATGCCGCAGAAAAACGAGCAGGGTGGAACGGCCGTTGGTCAAAATCGGCTTCAAGGGTTGGGAACGGCCGTCAACCCTCAGCAGCGTCAAGCCAGATACAGAGCTGTTTAATCGCATAAAAGTTACCTCATCATCGTAAGCTTTTTTGATTCACAATCGTCAAGTTAGTGTACCTGCGGCGCCGTTTACAACAATGCTATTGCCACTTCACTTAGCTAACAGTAATATTCAGGAAAAAGATTGCAGGTAGCGGGTAAGCAAATCACCCGCTTCCCCGCTCACCCGTTCAATAATTGGAGATTCACATGGCCGTACAACCGCTTTCACCCGAACAATTACGCCGTCAATGCACGCAAGACCATTATAAATTCGAGACAACGGCCGATTTACCGGCCAGTACCACCATCATCGGCCAGCCGCGCGGGACGCGGGCGATTGAATTTGGCATCGGCATCCAGAGCCAGGGCTACAATACCTTCGTCCTGGGGCCGACGGGGACGGGGCGGGCCACCGCCATCGAACGTTTTTTGCAGGAGCGCACCGGCGACCAGCCCACGCCGCCCGATTGGATGTATGTCCATAATTTCGCCACGCCCCATGTGCCTCACGCCATCTCTTTGCCGCCGGGACACGGCGCCAAATTCAAGGCGCATATGGCCGAACTCATCGGCAATTTGCAGCTAGAACTGCCGCAAGCGTTCGCTTCTGAAGCGTACCAGGAAGCGCAGGACACGCTGCGCCGCGAGCTGGAAAAGCGGCAAAACGAGATGCTGCAAGCCCTGTCCCACAAAGCGGCTGGGCAGGGGTTTGGTTTGCTCAATACGCCTTCGGGATTCGCTATTGTGCCCATGCAAGACGGCCGTCCCATTACCCCCGAAGCATACCAACAAATCCCGCTGGAAGAACGAGAAAAGTTAGAAGAAAAGCGCGGCTTGCTCGTTGAAGAGATGGAAGATATGCTGGAAAAAGTGCAGGAGATGCAGTACGAATCGCGCCAACAAATGCGGCAAATTGACCGCGAAGTCGCCGAATCCACTAGTCAGCGCCATTTCGACAATTTGCGCCAGACCTACGCCGGCTATCCCGACATCCTGGCCTATTTGGCAGCGGTACATCAGGATGTCATCGAAAAACTGCACGATTTTGTCGCCGATGAGGAGAAGAATGAAGCGGTTGATTTGCGCCGTTATGCAGTCAATTTGCTGGTGGATAATGAGAAAACAGAAGGCGCGCCGGTCATCATTGAACAAAACCCCACCTACCACAACTTGATGGGCCGCCTGGAGTATGAGATGCAGGCGGGGATGGTGACGACCCATTTCACCAATATCAAATGCGGCAGTCTGCATTGGGCCAATGGTGGCTATCTCATTATGAACGTCCATGATTTGTTGCGCGACCCCGAAGCGTATGAAGCCTTGAAGCGCGCTCTCAAAGCGCAGCAAATCCAGGTACAGCTGCGGGCGACGATGCACAATACGCAGGTTTTTGCTAAGTCGCTGGACCCGGAACCGATTCCGCTGAAGGTGAAAATTATCCTGATGGGCAGCCCGCAGTTATATTATGCCCTGTACGCCAATGATGTGGACTTCGGCGACCTGTTTAAAGTGCGCTCTGATTTTGATTCGACCATGCCCCGCGACCACGAACATGAGGCCGAATATGCTCATTTTGTGGCTACGCGCTGCCATGAAGAGAATTTGCGCCACTTTGACCGTACGGCCGTTGCCGCTGTGGTCGAATACAGCGCCCGCGTCGCCGGGCATCAGAACAAGCTCAGCGCCCGTTTTGGCATGATGGCTGACCTGATACGGGAATCGAGCTATTGGGCGGGGGTAAACGGCCGTGACGCCACCACCGCCGCCGACGTGCAGCAAGCCATCCAAGAACGCATCTACCGCGCCAACCGTATCGAAGACCGCCTGCGCGAACAAGTGCTAGAAGAAACCATCTTCATCTCCACTGCGGGCGAAGTTGTGGGGCAGGTGAATGGCTTGTCGGTGCTGGATACCGGCGAATACGCTTTTGGGCAGGCGGGGCGCGTCACCGCCCGCACCTACATGGGCGAAGACGGCGTCATCCAAATCGAACGCGAAACGGAGATGTCCGGCCCCATCCACGACAAAGGCGTCCTGACCCTCGTCGGCTACCTGGGCGGAACCTACGCCCAAGACCATCCCCTATCGCTCAACGCCAGTCTCAC
>JANTGY010000180.1 GCA_024762695.1 Anaerolineae bacterium | reverse complement strand
GAGGAGTGAACATTGAAGATCGCAATTTTAGGTGGAACAGGAAATGAAGGATTTGGTTTAGGCTACCGCTGGGCGGCGGCCGGACATGAAATCATTATCGGCTCGCGCAAGACGGAAAAGGGGGAAGGTGCGGCCGTTGACATGAAGGCCAAACTGCCAGAGGGAAAGATTTCGGGCACAAACAATCTGGCGGCGACGCAGCAGGCGGAACTGGTTGTGCTTTCCGTGCCGTATTGGGCGCAGGAAGGGACGCTGGAGTCGGTGAAGGAAGCGCTGGCGGGCAAGCTGCTCATCACGGTTGTTGCGCCGACGGGCGAGAAGGCGGCGCGGGTGCATCGGCTGGAGAGCGGCCTTTCGGCGGCGGAGGAAGCGCAAAATCAGCTTGCCGGCATCACGCGCGTGGTGGCGGCGTTCCAGAATATCGGAGCCCACCATTTGTTGGATTTGGAACATCAATTGGACTGCGATGTGCTGGTGTGCGGCGACAAAAAGGCAGATAAGCAAGTGGCGATGCAGTTGTGCCAAGATGCGGGGCTGAATGGCGTGAATGCCGGCTCTTTGCAAAATGCGCGAGCGGTGGAGGAGATGACGGCCGTTCTCATCGCCATCAATATCATCCATAAAAAGAAAAGCGCGGGCATCCGCATAACAGGACTGAGCGCTGAGGGCTGAGTAATGAGCGACTTTGGTCTCAGTCCCCATCCCTCATTACTGCTAACGGCCGTTCCCAATATCCCCGATATTCAACCCAACGATGACTTGGCCGGGTTAATCTTGGCGGCGTTGGGGGCGGCTGATTTAACAGTACAAACTGGCGACATCCTGGCAATCGCTCAAAAAATCATTTCCAAAGCGGAAGGGCGGCTGGTTAATTTGACCGATGTCGTTCCTTCGGAACGAGCAGAAGAAGTGGCGGCACAGGTAGACAAAGACCCGCGTCTGGTTGAGTTGATTTTGGCCGAAAGCGATGAAATCTCGCGGATGAGGCCGGGCGTGCTGGTTGTGCGCCACAAGCTCGGTTTCACCAGCGCCAATGCCGGGATTGACCGTTCCAATGTGGGGGCGGCGGACGGCGAAGAGCGCGTCTTGCTGCTGCCAGTTGACCCGGATGCGTCGGCTCAGCGCATCCGGCAGGCGATTTGTGACCGGTTAGGGGTTGACGTTGGCGTTATCATCACTGATAGTCATGGACGGCCGTTTCGCTTAGGCACGGTTGGCGTGGCGATTGGCGCCGCAGGACTTCCCGCCTTGTGGGATCGGCGCGGCGAAAAGGATCGGTATGGCTACGAATTACAGCACACCGATGTCGGCGTCGCCGACGAAATTGCGGCCGCTGCCGGATTGTTAATGGGGCAGGCTGGCGAAGGGCTGCCTGTCATCCTCTTGCGCGGCTTAAAGTTGCCGCCAAGCGAGGGGAAGGCGGCCGATTTAGTGCGTCCCAAAGAACTGGATTTGTATCGTTAGGTGAAAACGGGTAAGTATTTTGAATCAAGCAATCAATGTTTCTCCCGTTTTCCCTGAGCAAACCGCAAAGAGATGGTGTGTTTTTGTCAAAATACTTTACGTAGGGTGGTCGTTGGTTTGAGACGATTGCATTTCGTATGGGCCGTGGTCATTTTTTTAGTAATTGGATGTCAAGCGACACCAGTCAGCTTGCTGCCTTTGCCTACGCAAGCGGCTGTCGCCATTGTGCCGCCAACGGCAACCGACGATGTTCCAGCCACATTTACGCCGCCGCCAGAAACGGCCGTACCCCACCCCACAGCCACCCAATTTCGCAATACCCGTCTTCCCACCGAGACTCCTTTACCCATTCCCACCAACACGCCAGTCACGCCAACCATCACACCCACCCAAACCCCTACTCCCGCTCCAGATGTGCAAACGACAGCCACGCCAGTCATTAAACCGATTGACGAATATGGCCCTTACGAAATCATCCCATACCAGGCATTCCCCACGCCGCCAGGCGACAATGGCTGGGGGATGCACTGGGTGCCTAGCACCAGCCAAGAGAGGGGTGTTGTGGATCGGTTTGTCGCCGAAATGGTCAAAATGCACATCAAATGGGTTGTCTTTTTGAACGATGGCACAGATATCGGGCGTAATGATTATTTGGTGGATAAGCTAGTTGCCAATGGCATAATGCCGGTGATGCGGTTATATCGCTCCGGCGTGCTGGCTTATGACGGCAATATCTATGAGATGGTGGTTCATTATCGAGCTAAGGGCGTATATTATTACCAACTTTACAATGAACCCAATGTTAACATTGAAAACCATCAAGGGTTTGCCAATCCCAACCAGTATGCACAGGCGTGGGCGGCGGCGGCGCGGGCGGTGATTAGCGCAGGCGGACTGCCCGGTATTGGCGCGTTCAGCCCCGGCGGCGCCTATGACCATAATGAATTTTTAGCGCGCACCTTACAAGCCCTCGAATACAATGGGGAATCACATTTGCTAAACCATGCCTGGTTGTCGGTGCATAATTATCATGGGTTGCGGGCCTATGACGATCCCGGCGGTTTTCTGTTATTTCGTAAATACGATGAGATTGTACGTAGTCATATCGGCCGTTCCCTCCCCATGATTGGCACCGAAGGCGGTTCCTACAGCCCGGACCCTCATGTTGAAACCCAATTTATCGCACATCATTACGGCTACATGCGCGATGCCGAACCCTATTTTTTGGCGTATAGCACCTGGCTGTTAGCTAACAAAGAAGGCGGTCATTATGATGAAAGTTGGGAGTGGCAAACCCTATTTCGCGCCGGGTACATCCATCCGGCAGTGACAGATTTTTTTTATAACAACAGCCGATAGATCAAGAAGTATAAATAAAGGAATAAGATGTAAGGAGGAAGACGAGAACCTCTCCGCTGCCTATTCCCCCATTCTTTATCTCCTGCTCCCTACTTCCTCTTCGTCCCCTTACAAAAAAGGTCGCCCGCGTTCAGTTCCGTTTCCAACGCATCCCACAACGCATTAAATGCCTTAAAACGCGTTGTGGCGGCGCAGCGGGCTGGTTCTGTGTGCATACTGGCGACGGTTTTCTCGTGCCAGTCGGCCGAACGCGCTTTGGCGATGATATCGTTGAGGTTGCGGCTTTTGTTTCCGGCTAATGCGCCGCCCGTCCAGTGAAAAGCGGCTGTGAGGCCAATTTTGGAGAGCTTATCGGCATCCCATAGCACTTGCGATTCCAATTTTTTGAGCGGTTTTTCGCGCCACAAGCCCATATGTTTTTCAATGGCGTCGGCCACGCGTTCGATTTTCTTAGCTGGGAAGTCGGTAGTGGGTAGAAATTCGCGGGCAAAACGGGCGCCTTCTTGTGGGTGGCGCTCTTTTTGCTCTTTGCAAATATCATGCAGCCAGGCGGCCGCTTCTACAATTTCAGCATCGGCCCCTGTAAGTTCAGCCAGTTTGATTGCCAGGGAAACGACAGCCTTTACATGTTCCCAACGGTAATTGAACGATGGGGTTGTTGCGTTGCCATGACGGGAAATCAGTTCGCGTTCAGTCGCTTCGCGCATCGCTTTTTTTGCAGCTTTGCGCCACTCTTTGCGTTTTTTTTGTTTTTTTGTTTTTGGGGGGGACACAGCTTACTCCGATTGTTGATGATTTTATTCAATGACCCAAGGATATGGCGTTAGCGGGGTGATGTCGTAATACAATTCGACAATGCGGCGGAAGATGGGGGCGGCCACTTCTGAGCCTTCGCCGGCATGTTCGATCATAACGACGATGGCGATTTCCGGCTCGACGCCTTCGCCGGCGGGGGCGTACCCGGCAAACCAGGCGTGGGAATTTTGGGGCGGCGCTTCGGCGGTGCCTGTTTTACCGGCTACGGTAACGGGCAGGCCGACGAATTGGTGGGCGGCCGTTCCCCAGTTGCTATCGTTGGCTACGCGCCATAGGCTGTTTTGGATGGCGGCTAAATTGTTTTGGGTTAGCGGTAGTTCGCCGCGCAGTTTAGCCGGCCAGGGTTCTTCGGGCGCGCCGGCCCCTTCGCCGATGCGGTCGATGAGTGTGGGGGTATACAAACGGCCGTTATTGGCAATCGCCGCTATCACATCCACCATTTGCAGAGGCGTCACCTGGACAAAGCCTTGTCCAATAGCCATGTTGACGGCATCGCCGGGAACCCAGCCTTCACCCAAGTTAGTCGCTTTCCATTCCGGGCTGGGCACTATTCCGGCCGCTTCGGCCAGTTGAATGCCGGTTTCGGCGCCTAAACCGAATTGTTGCGCTGTTGAGGGAAGGATTGCGGCATCTAGTTCATTGAGCTTATAACCAATATCGTAGAAGCAGGTATTGCAGGAGACGGTGAGCGCGGTACTGAGGCTGACTGTGCCGTGTCCGCCTTCTAGCCAATCATACTTGATGAAATTATCGCCCAGTAGATTCCAGGAGCCGGTACTGGTGTAGCGGGTTTCGGGGGTGTAGATGCCGCTGTTGAGGGCGGCGGCCATGGTAATGATTTTGTAGGTGGAGCCGGCGGGATAGGCGCCCTGCGCGGCGCGATTAAGCAGGGGCTGGCCGGGATTGCTGAAGACCTGCCCTAATTCAGCGGCCGCATCCAATCTTACGGCGTCGAAAATGGCCGGGTTGTAGGTGGGGTAGCTGGCCATAGCGCGAATGGCGCCGGTGTTGACATCCATAACGACGATGGAACCGGCTGCGCCAATGAGATTGCCGAACTGGTCTACGGGGCGGCTGTTGATGGCATCGGACAAAGCTTGTTCGACGGCCGTCTGAAAATCCCGGTCTATGGTTGTGTACAAACTGCGAGCCTGCTGGGGGTCGCTTTCTTGCACAGTAGTGATGTATTCGCCGCTGGCGCCAACGACGGTGAGTGTGCCGCCGCGCTCGCCGTTGAGATAATCCTCGCCCCATTTTTCCAGCCCGGCGCGGCCCACTTGCTCGTCGCCGCGATAACCGAGCGCTTTGTAAGCATCCACTTCCTCGGCGCTGATGAAGCCGGTGTAGCCGACGATATGCGGGGCGACGCCTTCTTCGGTGTAGAGCCGGGCCAGGCGGGTGGTGGGCGGCAGCAGTCCCTTGCCGATGTAGGGTTGGAGGGCGACGGCATATTCTTGCATCACTTCTTCGCGCACCTCGCCGACGGGGGCGCGCCAATCCAGTTGGTATTCGGCGTAGCGCGCTTTAATCGCTTCCGGCGATTCGTTTAACATCTGGCTGAGGAGAGTTAACAGTCCCTCTTCATCCTCGATTTGGCCGGGAATGACGGCGAGGCTGATGACATTGCCCTGAAAGGCCAGGGCTAACCCGTTGATGTCGTAGATGTTGGCGCGGGCGGGGATGCGGTAATCCATGTAGAGGTGGGTTCCGGCAGCCAGTTCGGGCAGGATGAGGGTTTCGTCCCAGACGACGCCCCAACGGTTATGGTTAAAAATGAGGGGGATGGTGTGTTCGCGGACGATGGGGCCGACGACGGCCGTTTCCCACGTAACCTGCACGCCAAATTCAGCCCGTTCGCCTTCTTGGAAGGTAGAGAGCGGTTGGCTGCTGATGGTTTGCACGGCGGCGGTCGTCATCGTTTCTGTGTAGATCTGGACAAAATCGGCGGCGCTGACCAGGGTTTGGCTTTGCGGAGCCAGCAAGCTGTACATGCCCAGGTAATCCATCTCTTCCCAGGCGCGGACAAAGGCGCGACCAATCCCGCTGGCGTCTTCTAAAATGGGAACGGCCGTTGGCTGGGGGGTGTTGGTTGGCAGCGGCGTTGCCGTTACCTCTTCAAATGAATCCTTGGGCAAAGGGAGAACGGCATCTCCTCCACAGGCAGTTGCCATTAAAAGCGATAGCAATAAGACGAACGCTAATTTCCATTTCATAATTAGCCTCAATTATATCTGAGACATCGGTGGTTTCTAAAATTTATCGCCAATTCTCATTTGGGCGGGCGCCGCCGGTAAAGTGTCATTTGTCACTTGTGCCGTTGGCGGGGATGGGGCAAAATGTGCATGTGGGACGATTTGGCAAAGGGTGCATTTCAAATGAGTTGAGAAAAGTGCGTGTTTCGGGAGTTGGAATTCCCGAAACGTTGAGCCAAGTATCGGGAATTCCAATTCCCGATACATCAACTGAGATGAAACACACCCTTTGGCAAATCGTTTTACGATGATCCCTTTAATCCTACTGAATAGAAGGAGTGTTTTATGAGTACAAATGGCAAAGATGTTGTAATCCTGGGCGCGGCGCGGACGCCGACGGGAAAGTTGATGGGAGCGTTGGGCAGCTTGACTGGGCCGGATTTGGGAGCGATTGCGGTGGAAGCGGCCGTTTCTCGTTCTGGCATTGATCCCAACAGCGTCTATGAAGTGATTATGGGCAATGTGGTGCAGGCAGGCGTGGGACAGGCGCCCGCCCGCCAGGCGGCGCTGCGCGGCGGTTTACCCAACACAGTGGGGGCGGCGGCGGTCAATAAGGTTTGCGGTTCCGGCTTGAAAGCGGTGATGATGGCCGCGAATGCGGTTGTGGCTGGGGAAGCGGATGTATTTATCGCCGGCGGTATGGAAAGCATGAGTAATGCGCCCTATTTGCTGCCCAAAGCGCGGCAAGGCTTACGCTTTGGCGATGCCAAAGTCCAGGATTCGTTGATGAATGACGGGCTGTGGTGTTCGTTCCAGCAGTGGCCGATGGGCAATGCGGCTGAGTTTATTGCCGAGCAATTTGCTGTGACGCGGCAACAAATGGATGAATTTGCTTTGCGGAGTCATACATTAGCGGCTGAGGCAACGGTGAACGGCCGTTTCCATGACGAAATCGTCCCCGTCGAAGTTAAACACCGTAAAGGAACTACTGTCGTTACCATAGACGAACCAATTCGGGCGGCATTTAGCGATGGCGGCTACGAATTAGGAACCAGCCTGGAAGGGTTGGGCAAACTGCGTCCCGCCTTCGTCAAAGACGGCCGTGTGACGGCCGGCAACGCTCCTGGCATCAATGATGGGGCGGCGGCTGTCGTTGTCACTAGCCGGACCGAAGCGGAACGACAAGGATTGGCGCCGATGGCGCGAATTGTGGGGTATATGCACGCGGCGGTGGAACCGAAATGGCTGTTTGACGCCCCGGCGCAAGCGATGCCTAAATTGCTAGACAAAATCGGCTGGACATTAGCCGATGTAGACCTCATCGAACTCAACGAAGCGTTTGCGGCGCAAGCGTTAGCCAACGGCGTTAAACTAGCCCAACAAGGGTATGATTGGGATTGGGACAAAGTCAATGTCAATGGCGGCGCGATTGCCTTAGGCCATCCCATTGGAGCCAGCGGCGCGCGCGTTTTAGTGACGCTGCTTTACGCTTTGAAGAATCGCGGCCTCAAACGGGGGATCGCTTCTCTCTGCCTGGGCGGCGGCGAAGCGGTGGCGATGGCGGTGGAGATGGCATAAAGTAAACGGAATAGCCAAATTTTCCTGTTCTGTATGAAGTGTAAGGCGTGAGACGTGAAGTGTGTATTCACGTTTTACATTTGTAGCTATACAGGTCTGCCGAGGTCTGAGCTTGTCGAAGGCCGGTTCCCTTCGACAGGCTCAGGGAACCTACCTGTATAGTTGCTTACATTTTACGTTTCACGCTTTTATGGCGGTGGGCGCGGATTTTATTTGCCGCAACTCGCCAACTTTCCGACTCTTTGCTAGAATTAGAATGAGTAATTGCTCGCTACAAGCTGTATAAATTGGCTGCGCATCCTCCTAGCGTACATCCCCTATTACACCTGATCGTGAGTGAAATCTACCGTTGTTTAGATACCCGGCGTTGCTTTAACGCTATAGCAATTTTGAAGTAAGGATTTGTGAAAGATGCAAGAGACACAAGATTTTACAGGTTTAACGATGCCTGTTTTTACGGCCTTTGGCTGGGCTGGCGAAGAAACGGCCATAAATTTTGCTCTGTCGCAGTTAGAGATATTTATTGGCGAGCTGCACAGAGCTTTGCCGCGTTCGATTCAAGAAAAATTACCAGTTTTTGGTTTGAGCCAGGAAAATCAAGCGGTATATTTGGCGGCTGAAGGCGATAAGGAAAACGACGTTCTGATCGCTTTCTACGCGCGTCCGATGAGTTTGGAAATGCAGCTTATGATTGCCGATAAGAAAGTGTTGGCAAAAGGGCTTCAGTTGGCTGAGAAACAACCGGCGCTGTGCCATCGTCTCATAACGGAATTGGGCCAGGATTGGTCGCTGCGGGTTCAGCAAATGCAAGTTGATGAAGAGACAGGCGCGACCAGCCATCATCAGGATTTGTTTAAAGATGAGGTTACTAGCTTGGATGAGGAAACGGCCGTTGCCATTATGAGCAAAGCCGCTTATCTAAATGGCGATGATCAGTGGATTACGCCCCTCTACCTTAGCCGTCGCTTCCCTTCCGAACAAATCGCGGCTATGCGGCAGGCCGTTGTTCCCGTTATTAGTGAACATATTACCGCTTTAATGCCCGCATTCAACTTCCTCACCGGGCAAGTTAAGACCAAGAAAAGCAAACCTAGACCGAAAAAAGCG
>JANTGY010000179.1 GCA_024762695.1 Anaerolineae bacterium | reverse complement strand
GATCGGTCAACTGGGGCAGCGTTAACTGGGGTTCCGTCAACTGGGGCAGCGTCAATTGGGGGTCTGTCAATTGGGGCAGCGTCAGTTGGGATGATTAATGCCTTATTGTAGGAACAGCGCCTGGAATCGGCCCCGGGCGACCACAAGGGTTCGCCCCTGCCTATGAACGAGAGAACAAACGGCCGTTCGTCACTTCGTTTAGCGACAAACGGCCGTTTCTCTTGCCCACCAGGACTATTTTCCTATGCTCCCCCCCCCCTGCCTGTAACAATAATTGTAATCGTCATAATCTAAACTAAAAGAAGCGGGAAAAGGCCAATTCCTTTTCCTTCTTGGCTATCAGCATCAAACAAAACAAAGGAGCAACCCGATGCCGACAAACAACTCAACCTCGCAACAAAAAAGCATAGAACTGGGGACCGCGCTGCTCGCCGCCCTTCTGATCCTTGCTCTGATAATAGCCCCCGCGCCCGCCGGCGCCCAGGCGACAGCCAATATCCAACCAGAATTATTGGCGTTGGCCGCCGAACAGCCAGAACGGCAAGTCCGCGTCATTATCCAAAAAGATGATGCCAATGCCGACATTGCCGGGGTTATTACCCGTCTGGGCGGCACAATCATCAAGGATTTGCATATCATCAATGCTGTTGTCGCCGAGATGGGAGCGCGAACGGCCGTTGACATCGTCCATTATGCCAGCGTCAACTGGGTCAGCCTCGATGGCGCCGTCGAAAGCGCCAAAAAACCAATCGCCGATCCCGATGCCCTACCCGCTAATTTTTATCTGGACACATTGAATGTCCAGCCGGTGTGGGACATGGGGCTGAACGGCTCCGGCATTGGCGTGGCCGTCATCGACAGCGGCATCACCAACGATCAAGACTTTAACGTCATTGGCCGCACGATTTCATTTAACCCCGATTCAACCAGCGTTAACGACACCTACGGTCACGGCACGCACGTAGCCGGCATCATTGCCGGAACAGGCATTAACTCCGATGGCCTCTACCAGGGGATTGCCCCTCAAGCTGTGTTATTCGGCCTAAAAATCAGCGATGAAAACGGGATGGCTTATGAATCCGACACCGTAGAAGCGATGCAATGGGTGTTGGATAACAAAGATTTGTACAACATTCGTATCGTCAACCTCTCCATCAATTCCAGTACGGAACAATCCTATCATGCCAGCCCGATGGACGCCGCCGCCGAAATTCTTTGGTTTAACGGCGTCGTCGTCGTCGCCTCCTCCGGCAACCGCTCGGCCGATTGGTCATGGGACACC
Organism: Anaerolineae bacterium; assembly: GCA_024762695.1. GTDB lineage: Bacteria > Chloroflexota > Anaerolineae > Promineifilales > Promineifilaceae > JACKCC01. The sequence goes on along the minus strand of JANTGY010000179.1, from coordinate 7,321 downwards.
ATCAACACCGCCCCGGCCAACGATCCATTCATCGTCACCGTCGGCGCCAGCCACGAAAACGGCGACGCCGACCGCAGAAATGATTACATGGCTCTCTACACCGCCAACGACATCACTGCCGATGGTTTCAAAAAACCCGATGTCATGGCGCCCGGGCAGGACATTTACAGTATCCTCTCGGGCTTATCTTCATGGGGGATTGATTACCCGGATCGCTGCGTTTTGGACTGCGAATACTTCCGGCTCAGCGGCACCTCCATGGCCGCGCCCATGGTTACTGGCGCCGTCGCCCTGCTGCTGCAAGCCGAACCAAACTTAACGCCCGATCAGGTAAAATACCGACTGATGAATACGGGCAGCTTCATTTACGGCGATTATTCTGGTTACGATAATGAATTTGCTTACCTGGATGTGTACGAACTGCTTACCACGCCAACCATTGAATCGGCTAACACCGGCCTGGAAGCCAGCCAACTCCTGTGGACAGGCGATGACCCGATTAATTGGGACAGCGTCAATTGGGGGTCGGTCAATTGGGGCAGCGTTAATTGGGGTTCTGTCAACTGGGGCAGCGTCAATTGGGGTTCTGTCAACTGGGGCAGCATCAGTTGGGATGATTAACGCTTTATTGTAAGGGCAGGGCCTTTCCCCTGCTCCGGGTGACTGCAAAGGTTCGCCTCTGCCCTTAAACGCAATAGCAAACAGGACTAATGTCCTATTCTAACCACCCCGGCTGTAACAGAAATTGTAACCATGTCCCCTTAAACTAAAGAGAGATTAGAAGAAGCGCATTCCTTTTTGTGTTATTGGCTATCAACTAACTGAAGCGAATGCAGTAAGCCAACGAGGTAATATTTTAATTTCGTTTACAAAGCAGTTAGGCGAAAACGGGAAAGTTCTTTGAATTAGGATAATAATGATTTTCCCATTTCCCCTGAGTAAACCACAAAGAATTAGCGCATTTTTTTATCAAAATACTTTTTGTAGTTTACCTAACAGAAAGGAGCTAAGATCAAATGATCAAACGACACATATCCACAAAATTCTTACTCATAACGGTCAGTCTACTATTGATAATCGCTTTGGTACTGCCATTGTTCGTCACAGCGCCGTCAGCGACACAAACAACAGAAGCGCCCACCCATGCATACGCTTTGATCAGCAGCGAATATAATGCGGGTCAGTCAATCAGTTGGGTTAATTGGGGCAGTTCGCCTGTGCCGCTGCCGCCCGTTGATGACGACGGCAGCTATGCGCACCTCGTTAACTGGGGCAGCTAACTCCAGATCGGCGCTTTCCCTGCAAGTTGGTTTACGGCGAAGAAGCTTTCCAGTGTAAACTTTTGCAAACAGCAACTTCTGAAAACGGCCGTTCCTTAATCTGTTAATGAGGAACGGCCATTTACATATTCCGCATAAGCCCGCCCCAACGCCGTCAACTCCCCCGTCGCCGGATCATACAAATTGCCAGTCGGATAACTGTCGGCCTGGTCGCTCAAACTATACCAAAACCAGCGCTGCACCAATCGGCCGTCATCGGCCGCGTACCCATTTTCGCCAACGGCCGTCGCCAAAAAATCAAACATCTGGGCCATAAATTCAACAACCGTTTCATGCGGAAACCCATAATCGGCGGGCATCAAAACACCCATCTCCGTCACCGCTAACGGCCGTTCGCCATACCCATTCGCCGCCATCCACTCCCTAAAATCAATCAGGTTTTGCCGGAAGATGGCAATATCGTTGTGGTCGGCAATTTCGTAGAGACGGCCGTCCGCCCCATCCATCCCCGGCGGAATCCCCACTCCCCAACTATCGGCCTCTTCCCGTAAAATAAAAGCGTGAATCGTCCACACATCCACCGGCATCGGCGCGCCAAACTGAGCTTCATAAGCAGCCAACACCCGGTCAAGGTAAGCCAACCGCAGCGGGGTCGGCTGGGCCACACCGGCCACAGCAATTTGGGCGCTGGGATCGCGCGTCTTGATAAATTCATACACTTCACCGTACAATGCGGCGTATCGTTCGGCCGTCAAATTGGCCTGCCAAACCACATCCGGCTCATTGCCCACAATCCATACCGAACCGGGGCGGGCTTCGATAACGGCCGTAATCTCATCCCACGATTGCACCACGCCGTCCGGTTTGAGCCGCACCATCTGCCAGTATTCGACATCCGGGACTCCGGGCGGGGCGACATTGATCGCCCAATCCAGATACAGGCTGACCGGCAGCCCGGCCGCCAGCGCCCCCGGAATGTTGCGGCTGCCGCCCGCCGCGCTAACGCCAAATCGTTCTTGAAGGGAATATAGACCCTCGGCGACGGCCGTTGCCGTCGGTAAGGGCGCGGGGGTGGGCGTGGGCGGGATTATGGGCAGCGGCGTTGGACTGGCCGGCAGCGGCGTGGGCGACAAGCGTGGCCGGGACGTTGCCGTCGGCACAATCGGCTCCGGGGTGCGCGTGGGCGCGGGCATTGTGAGGACAGGTGTGACGGGAGACGGCCGTAACCGCCCCAGCCCATAAAACCCAATCAAAACCAAACCCGCCGCCGTCAAAACCAACGGCCAAACAAACCGACGCCGCTCATTCATAAACAATCCATATGCCCAGGGAACCGTAAAGTTTGCAAAGTTACACAGTCGCACTTATCATTTTGCAACTAAGCCGCTTTGTAACATATCCTCAATCTTATTGGGAACGATTATGATTAGAGTTGTTCCTTTATAAAATTCGGCTCTTGTCATTCCCGCGCAGGCGGGAATCCACTCCTTTAATGAAGATGGATGCCTGCCTTCGCAGGCATGACAATCGCGTGTAATTGTTAATCAGAAACAACGCTATTATGACGCCGCAAAGGATTGCATCCACTGCGGCTCAACCGCGCTATTTTATAACGGCGCAAGTTAGTTAACCACATGTACCAACGAATCGTCATTAAGCTAGGCACCAGCGTTCTCACCGGCGGGGCGCGTCATCTCAACCAGCCGCACATGGTAGAATTGGCGCGTCAATTCGCCACCCTGCACCAACAAGGCCAGGATGTCCTCCTTTGCACATCAGGCGCCATCGCTGCCGGACGGGCGCGGCTGGGCTTCCCTAAACTGCCCAATACCATTGCCAACAAACAAATGCTGGCCGCCGTCGGGCAAAGCCGCTTGATGCTGTTGTGGGAACGCTTTTTCGAGATTTACGGCATCCACGTCGGCCAAATTTTGTTGACACGGGCCGATACCGAGAGCCGCCGCCGCTTTCTTAATGCCCAAGACACCATCCAAACGCTGCTAGAACAGCGCATCATCCCCATCATCAATGAAAACGACGCCGTCGCCACCGAAGAGATTAAGATGGGCGACAACGACAATCTGTCGGCGCTGGCCGCGATTTTATCCGAGGCTGATTTATTGCTGCTGCTGACCGACCAGCCTGGCCTCTTCACGGCCGATCCGCGCACCGATCCCGACGCCCACCTCATCCCCGAAGTGCATACGATTGACGAGACATTACGCCGCTTGGCCGGAGGCAGCGTCAGCGGCCTGGGCGTAGGCGGGATGGCGACGAAATTGCACGCCGCCGATGTCGCCCGCCGCGCCGGGGCGGATGTGATGATCGCCGCTGGGCAAGCGCCAGATGTCATTTTGCGGGCTGTCAATGGCGAAGCGATTGGCACACGCTTTCCGGCGCTGGAAACCCCGCTGGAAAGCCGCAAACGATGGATTTTCGCCGGGCCAAAGCCAACTGGTCGGGTGATTGTGGATGACGGGGCGGCCCGCGCGTTGCAGCAAAACGGCCGTTCCCTCCTCCCAGCGGGCATTACGGCCGTTCGGGGAACATTTGCGCGCGGCGACGCCATCTCCATTTTGGGGCCGGATGAAGCCGAACTGGCGCGGGGCATCGCCCGCTACGCCAGCAATGATTTAGACCAAATCGCCGGCGTCCATTCCGACAAAATCGCCGCCCGCCTGGGCTACGCCTACGGCCCCGTCGCCGTCCACCGCAATGATATGATTCTTTTATGAGACAGAGACTGAGATAGAGACAGAGACAGAACATGTGTTGATGGGCTTTCTGTCTCTGTCTTCGTCTCTGTCTTCAATAACAAGGAGCGATGAGATGACTGACTTGATCGCAATGGGGATAGAGGCCAAAGCGGCCAGCCGTAAGCTGGCGACGTTGACGACAGCGCAAAAAAACGGGGCGCTGCTGGCGATTGCCGATGAGATTGAGGCGCAGGCCGACGTTGTGCTGGCGGAAAATGAGAAGGATATTGCCGACGGCCGTGCCCGCGGACTGACGGACGCCCTGTTAGACCGGCTGCTGCTCACCGAAGCCCGCGTCGCTGGATTGGCTGCCGATGCGCGCAAAATAGCTGATCTGCCCGACCCGGTGGGCGTGGAATTGGAGAGCCGCCTCTTGTCCAACGGGATGCGTCTCAGCCGCCGCCGCATTCCAATTGGCGTGCTAGGCGTCATTTACGAGGCCCGCCCCAATGTGACGATTGACATCGCCACGCTCAGCCTGAAAACGGGCAATGCCACCATTTTGCGCGGCGGCAGCGAGACATTACGCAGCAATTTGGCGTTGGTACAGGTCATTCAGGCGGCGTTGGCGAAAGTGGGGTTGCCGGAAACGGCCGTGCAATACATTGACAATCCAGACCGCGAATTAGTCGCCCAACTGCTGCGCCTGGACGAATATGTGGACATGCTCATCCCACGCGGCGGTTCTGGTCTGCACAAGCTGTGCAAAGAGCAAAGCTCCATCCCCGTCATCACTGGCGGCATCGGCATCTGCCACCTCTTTGTAGATGAAACGGCCGATTTGGACAACGCCGTAGACATCGTGGAAAACTCTAAAGTGCAGCGCCCCAGCGTCTGCAATTCTCTGGATACGCTGCTCGTGCATCCGGCCATCGCCCAGGATTTTCTGCCCCGCGCCGCCATCCGTTTGGCCCAAAGCGGCGTCGAACTGCGGGCCACCGGCGAAGCCTACGACATTTTATACAGTCACCAGCATGAAGCCGAGGTCGTCCCTGCCGGGCCAGAAGATTTCGATCAGGAGTGGCTGTCGCTCATTCTAGGCGTCCATCTCGTCGCCGATGTGGATGAGGCTATCGCCTTCATTCAAGCCCATACAACAGAACATACCGAAAGCATTTTGACCAACGATTGGCAAAACGCAACCAAATTCGTCAATGAACTCAGCTCATCGGCCATTTTTGTTAACGCCAGCACCCGCTTCAACGACGGCGGTCAGTTTGGCCTGGGCGCCGAGGTGGCCGTCAGCACGCAAAAGCTGCACGCCCGCGGCCCGATGGGGCTGGAAGAATTGACGACGTATAAGTGGATTGGCTATGGGGATGGGCATGTACGGCCGTAAAAAGCTAAATGCTTTCTAAAAACTATTGGAGCCTAAAGCTATGGATTTCTTTCATCAGCCAAACTTGCCTAATCCAACTCCCAAACTCAAGTCTAGTGAGCTTCTAAAGTTAGGCGGGGCCATCTTACTATTTGGCATACTGCTTATTTTTATAAGCAAGTGGATTGATCATATTCAAGAAAATCAAAGACCAGTGTCGTTTACAGAGCCAGAAATCAGAGAGGAACCTCTGCCTTACTTGGTGATTATGGTAGAAAATGAATATTATTGCCATGGCATTATGATCTCGTATCACAATAACTATGGTCTGCTCACCGCCGCCCACTGCAATGTGGATGATACAGTCCAATATTACTTTATCGATTCATCTCCAGAAATGGACTTACCAGAAAAGATCAAACATTCTGTTGAACAAAATGTTCGTCATCGATCTCTTGATCTGAGGCTTATAACATTCAAACCGCTTGAGGAAGAAAAAGAAAGATTTCTACCTCTTGGATCAGAATCTATCGCCAAGAACGTCACCGACTCAGGGATACTTATATCCGGATTTCATTGCCAAGAGGATTCCTATACGTCACAGCAATTGAATTACTCAATCACTTTTGAACCAAGAAGAATCCAAGACCACCTTACTTCTCTCGAACCATTTTGTCTTGGAATAAGTGGTTCGCCAGTTATTCATCCTGATAATGGATTACTCATGGCCATGTACATCGGTATCTTAGATGATAGCGAAGGTATTTTCATTGATTTGACCAGCGAAAGATATTGGATTGGAAATCTGTTATTTTGACGCTTTGGAAAATCACTATCGAGAGGGCAACAGCGAAGATATCTCCTCGCTGCGCTCATCCAAAAGACAATTATTCTTGCCCCCAATCCCTATCAGGCGCGATGTAAATAAAGGGCAAGCTCAAGAGCGTCACCCCAAACTTCACAATCAAATTAAAGACAAAAATCTCGCCGACAACAGCCCAGGGCAAGGTCAAAAAATGGTCTTGCAAAAAGGGCAGCGCCCCAAAAGCGCCAACGGCAAAAATGACGTTGTCTATCGGCACACTGACGCTGTTGCTGGCCAACACCCGCGCCCATTGGTAGCGGCGCGTCACTTTTGTCACAAACCAATGGTACACCTCGGTGTCAATCAACTCGCTGACGACTTCCGCCAAAATCGAGGCGATGACGATACGCCACAGCGGGCCTAAAATGGCGCTGAATTCCGCCTGCATTCCCCAAGCCGGATCGCCGGGAACATTAGCCGCCCAGGCCAAATAAGCAGCCATAAACAAATTGACGACGCCAGCCATTACAATGAGGGCCTGGGCATTTCGTTTACCCAATAATTTATGCACCAAATCGCGCAAGGTAAAGGTGATGGGGTAAATGAAGGTCCCCATATCCACCGCATAACCGGCGACGACGCCGATTTTGAGGCTGGTGATGTCGGCTAACATTTGCGCCCCGATGTAGGCGGCGACGACGATGACGGCCGTTCGCGGAACGGCCGTCGCAATCTGCCGCGCTGTCTCATTTTGTTTAATTCCATGCATTACTGTCATACAAATCTCCTCACAAGAATGCAGATGCGTCGGCAAACAAGCAGGCAGAAAAGAATGTCCTGCTGACTTGCAACCTGCAAACCTGCAACTTGCCACATTATTCTTATTTTCATTCGGCGGGCTTGGGTTCCCGCAGTTTTGGTAAGCCGGGTACGGGCGGAGCGCCCTTTTCTGCTACCGGCGTAACGAATCTATTATAACAGCGTTTTAGATGTTAGCGACTTAATGAGAAGACGGAGCAGGACTTTTCCAAACTCATAATAAATTTATCAGTTTGGGTAATGCTGCGCGTCAAACTTATATTTTGTGAGCCGGGTATTACCCGCACGAGGGCGCTTCGCGCCCCGTGCGGGTGTGGGCAAAGGGGTTTTTTCAATTTTTGGG
>JANTGY010000178.1 GCA_024762695.1 Anaerolineae bacterium | reverse complement strand
ACCTTGTACGCCCACACGCTGGAGCTTTTTGTGCAGGAAGGCGACCATGTCGAGCAAGGCCAACTCATCGCCGGAGTCGGCCGTTCCGGCGAGGTGACCGATTCCCATTTGCATTTTGAGGTGCGCGTAGGAACCAATAATTACAACGATGCCCGCAATCCGGCTTTGTGGCTGGCCCCCTATGAAGGCTGGGGAACGTTGGCCGGACGGCTGGTGGATCGGGGCGGCAATTTTATTCCCGGCGCGGCTATCGTTTTACAGCCGGTCAATGTTCAGACCGAAGTGCGGAAACAGCAAACGTACAGCCTGGTCATCAAATCTGATCCGGTCTGGCGGGAGAATTTTGTCGTCGGCGATTTACCGGCTGGCGACTATATTTTGGAAGTGACGGTGAATGGCGCCGACGATATTATCACTTATCGCCGCGAGGTGACGATTAAGCCGGGCCAGACCAGCTACGAGGTGATTGCTACCCAGTTTGAGTTTGTGCCCACGCCTACGCCGCCGCCCACCATGACGCCAACGCCGGTTTTGACAGCGACGACGGCCGTTACGACAACGATCCCTTTAACGCCGACAGCGACGGAGACTGAAGACTAGCAGGCTGTCGGAGAAGTCAAAATGGGACGCGGATAAACGCAGAAAAACGCGGATTTTGGATATAAAACGTCAAAATATCTGCGTAAATCCGCGAAATCCGCGTCCAAAAATTCTTTTTTCGACAGACGGCTAGTCTCATTTTTTTATGAACGCAATTGAAGTTCGCAATTTGACGAAGGTTTACGAGAAAGGCGGCGGCTGGCGGCGGACGCAAGGGGAAATGGTGACGGCCGTTTCCAACCTTTCTTTAAATATTCCTCCAGGCGAACTATTTGGGCTGCTGGGGCCGAACGGCGCCGGCAAAACTACGTTGGTGAAGATGCTTTGCACCCTCATTTTGCCCAGCGGCGGGTCGGCGATGGTGGCCGGGCATGATCTGGCTAATGGCGCGGCGATTCGGGCGCGGACGGGGCTGGTTGTGTCCGATGACCGCAGTTTTTATTGGCGCTTGTCGGCGCGGCGCAATCTGGCTTTTTTTGCGGCGATGCATGGGTTGTACGGCCGTATCGCCGATGAGCGCGTTAACGACGTATTGGCCGCCGTAGATTTGGCCGATGTGGCCGACCGCCGTTTTGGTAAACTGTCCAGCGGGATGCGGCAGCGATTGGCGATTGCGCGCGGCCTGCTGCATCGACCCCAACTCTTGTTCCTCGACGAACCGAGCCGCAGTCTCGACCCCAAAGCGACGCAGCGCTTACACGATCTCATTCGTCAGTTAATGGCCCAAGAGGAGATGACCGTCTTTCTCATCACGCATGATCTGGCCGAGGCCGAAGCGCTGTGCGATCGCGTGGCGCTCATGCACAAGGGGCAGATTCAGGCGACGGGCGCGCCGGAACAACTGCGCCGCCACTTGTTCCGCGAGCAGGTTTATTCGTTGGAGGTGGATGAGGTGGATACGGCCGTACTCCAAACGCTGCAACATATTCCTAGCTTCACGTATCAACCCAACCAGATTCAACTGCGGGCAGCGCCGGGAGATGGATTGTTGACGGCCGTACTCGACGCCCTCCGCCTCAACGACATCGCCATCCACCACATCGCCAGCGCCCCGCCCACGCTGGAAGAAGTGTTCAACCATTTTACGAATGAGGAATGAGGAATGAGGAATGAGGAAGGCAGAAATCAGAATTTAGAAGGTGAAAGGCAGACTCGCCACTTGCCACTCGCTGCTCGCAAACTGCTTCTTGCCTTCCTCATCCGCGATTTTTACACCGAAATCAGCTACCGCTTTGCTTTCCTCGTGGGCATTGGCGGCATTCTGTTTCGCGCCTTCATCTTTTACTTTTTAGCCCAACTGATTGGCGACAGCGCCGCGCCGTTGTTAGCCGATTATGGCGGCGACTACTTTGCCTTTGTCATCATTGGCATCGCTTTGGGCGGTTACTTTGGCGTGGGACTCAGCGGATTTGCCACCGCCTTGCGCCAGGCCCAAACGACCGGCACACTGGAAGCGCTGTTGATGACGCCCGTGCCTGTGCCCATGGTGATCGTGGGATCGGCCATGTGGAGTTATGCGTACACCACCTTTCGCGTTCTTGTCTATCTGCTGGTTGGCGTTTTGTTGTTGGGCTTGAATTTGAGCGCGGCTAACGTTCCGGCGGCGCTGCTTATTTTGCTGTTAGGGATTATTTCATTTGCCAGCATCGGCATTTTGGCGGCCAGCGTTATCATGGTTGTCAAGCGCGGCGATCCGGTGACGGCTTTGTTTGGCAATTTGGCAACCTTGGTAGGCGGCGTTTACTATCCCATCGACGTGATGCCCGATTGGCTGCAAGCGGTCGCCAAACTGCTGCCCATCACCTATGCGTTGAACGGGATGCGTGCCGCGTTACTTAACGGCGCTTCCTGGGCTGAACTGGCTCCTGATTTGTGGGCGCTGCTCGTCTTTTGCCTGCTCTTGTTCCCTCTCTCCCTTTTTGTATTCCGTTTCGCCGTCAACCGCGCCCGCGCCGATGGCAGTCTGGCCCAATACTAACGTTTGTAGTTAGGTGCGCAGTCCGCGGCGTACCGTTAATGCCTAACGCCACTCCGAAGACTACGTGGCTTACTACGAGCCTATGGCGATTTTTGCGGTATAAAAAAAGCGATGCGCGAACCAATCGCACACCGCTTTTCACGTTTTACGTTTCACGTTTTACGCATCACGGTTTCAAATACGTCCCGCCCACCGAAATGTGTTGGAACCCTTTCTTAACCAGTTCTTTGTAGTCAGGCATCATACGACGGCCGTCAATCACCAGATAAGGCGGCGCAACCGTCGTCTCAATCGTGCGAGAAAGTCCGCGGAACTCTTCCCAGTCAGTCGAAACGTAAAGCGCATCGCTGCCGGCAATCGCTTCTTTGGCCGTATCGAAATATTTGATGCGGTTAAACAATTCGTTCTTTTCTGGATTTAACCAATACTGCTGCGCGGCTTCCATCGCCAACGGATCGTAAGCGCGGATTTCCTTGACGCCGCGCGCCAGCAATTCTTCCACAACAATTAACGCCGCCGAATCGCGCATATCGTTCGTGCGCTTCTTGAATGACAGCCCCAACAGCGCCACACTCTTTTGGTTGAAGTCGAAGCCCGCTTCATACTCGGCGCGTTCAATCAGATATTTTTTCTGGTACTCATTAATATCATAGACCGCTTCCAGTAAATCGGTAGAACGATCAGCTTGTTTAAGCTGGTAAATGAGCGATTGGATATCCTTACCAAAGCAGCTGCCGCCGGCGCCATTGCTGACGTATGAACCCCAAGCGCTAATGCGGTCGTCGGAGGTAACGCCGATTTTGAGGTCTTCCATCCGCAAATTGGGATGCGATTCGCCCAATCGGGCGCCCACGCCATTCCAGAACGAAATGTAGGTCAACAGTAAGGTGTTGGCCACGTATTTGATCGCCTCTGACGTTTCCGGCGTGGTTTCCAGATAACGGATGCGGACATGGTTGACAAATTGGGAGTAAATGCGCCGCATAATGACGAAATCTTCCTCATAGTCGCAGCCAATGGCGATGCGGTCGGGACGCCGCGAGCCTTCAATGGCATTGCCTTGCGCCAAGAATTCGGGATTGGAAGCCACGCCAAAGTTCTTGACGCCATGTTCGTTCAGCACCTTTTCCAACAAGCGGGCGGTGCCGATGGGCACGGTGCTTTTGTTGACTAAAACAACGCGATTGTCGCTCTTCCGTTTGGCCAGCAATTCACCCAAGTGATTGGCGGCATTGAGATAGTAGCTTAGATCGGATGAGCCATCCCGGTTGGGCGGCGTGTTCAAGCAGAGGAAGAAGACATCGGTTCCATCGGCGATTTCGGTAATGTCGCTGGTGAAGAAAAGATGTTTATCTTTGTTCTCGATGATGATGGGGTAGAGGCCGGGTTCATTAACATAATATTCAATTGCTTCGCGGTCGCCTGATTGGTAAGCATCAATGCGAGTTTGGTCAATGTCGTAAGCGTATACTTCATGGCCGTATTCCGACAAAACGGCCGCGTGGGGCAGACCCACAAATCCTGTTCCAACAACTACAACTTTCATTCTGTAAACTCCTTAAAATCTGACGCGGAAAAACGCAAAATTTAGATTTGATGGGCGCTCCGCGAATCGACTCCTAAAAACGAGAGACACCCAATCGTGCCATTTGTCACAATGTATGGCGAAAATGGATGTCTGTCAAATTCTTGTTGAGATAACACTTAGGTGAAAACGGGTAAGTCCTTTGAATTCATAAAATAATGATTCTCCCGTTTTCCCTGAGTAAACCGCAGAGAAGTGGCGACTTTTTCATTAAAATTCTTTCTGCGGTTTGCCTAGTAGCCTAATTGTAACGCCTTACAAAAGCCCTTACATGATTGAGCGCCCTATGTTTGCAATTCGATGAGGCTATTTTTCATAAACTGGGCAGCGCGACGGCCGATTTCGACGGCATAATTTGTGCCCCGATCCCAGGGGTAAACCTGGCTCATGCTGGCAAAATAAAGGCCGGGCAGCGGCGTTTGTAAATCGGGGATGTGGGCGGAATGGTTGAGCAAGGGCACGGGTTGGGCGTATTTTTCGCGGAAGAGCCAGCTTTTTCGCACCCAGTCGGGTTTGAAATCAGGGTTGAATTGGCTCAATGCCTCGATGAATATCGGTTCCAACTCTTCGCGGCTCATTTTTAGGTAGGGATGGTCGGGCGTTATGTAGTCGCCGCAGTAGACGATATGGTCGCCGCCGTAATGTTGGCGGTCAATGTAATTGGTATGTTCGACGAGGGCCAGGAAGGGGATGTCGTTTTGGCTTTTGTCGGGCGAATGGGCGGGGATGTTGAGCCAGTAGGTGAGATTGTCGGGGAGTAACGGCCGTTTCAACGCCAACGTCATCACCACCGCCCCCATACTCTTGAGGTCTAGTAACTGCCCTAAATAATCGTCCGGCAAATCGGGAGTCATTTTAGCCAACAGCCCCGGCGAAGTCGTGACCAGACAGGCGTCAAACGTATTCTGTATTCCGTCAGCCGTGATCCGTATGCCGCCCTCTAGCTCCTGCTCTATCCTCTCCGCTGGCGTGTTAAGGTTAACGACGCCGCCTTTTTGGGTCACGACGGCCGTTAACCGATCCACAAACGCCTGAAACCCGCCCTCAAAATAGCCCAGCTTGGGCGTGCGGACATGGAGCCGCGCCCACATCCAGGCCATATTCACCTGGTCGTAATGCGGGCCGAACTTACCGATGAGCATGGGCCGCCAGGTTGTTTCGTAGATTTTGTCGCCGTACCAACGCCGCAGCCAGGAATCGGCCGTGACTTGTTCCAGCTTACGCCAGGGTTTGGTAAAGCGCAAATAAGCGCTGACCAGTCCAAAACGGGCCACATCCAGCAAATTAAAGCCAGGAAACGTAATCCAGCGCAAGGGCGAATCAAAGGGAACGATCTTGTTGTCGTAAATCACAGAGGTCGTCGGACGTGGGAAAAATAACTTATCGGCCATCCCAATCTCATCCACCAGGCCGATGATAGCCTTATCAGTGGCGAACAAGTGATGGTAAAAACGCTCCAGCGACCAACTCCACGCTTCATCGCGGAAACCGGAGGCCAACCCGCCTGTTTGGTCGCTGGCTTCATAGATGGTTACGCCATGTCCGGCGGTTAGCAAATCATAGGCCGCCGACAGTCCGGCAATGCCGGCGCCCACAATGGCTACTTTCATGTCGCTTTCTCCTCAGCTCCTTCTACCGCGCGGCCAAAATCAGACCAGCCTAATCCTTCGCGCAGCATGTACCAGGCGCCCAAGGCGGTGACGGGCAGCCATAAGGCGGCGTGAAGCACGAGCGTGTAGGCTGAGGCGATGGTTTCGGGCACGCCGTAAAGGGTTAATACGGCGATTCCCGGCCCGTCGAAGGTGCCGATGTAGCCGGGGGCGGAGGGCAGCGTGGTTGCCAGATTGACGATGCCGTTCATCAACATGAGGGCAAAAAAGCTTGCTTCAAAGTCGAAGGCGTGCATGACGAACCAGTATTTGACGGTTTCTAGCAACCAGATGACGATGGAACTCAGAAAAATCATGAGTACATACCGAAAACTACGTAATGATTCCAGACCAATCATGAACCGGGCGGCAAATTCCATGACCGGTTTGCGGAATCGTTGGGGCAGAAATCGGATGCTCAACCAGTCAGCGAAGCGTAAAATGCGTTGGGGAACGGCCGCAATCGCAAAAAAGGCAATTAACGCCCCAAAAAAGGCGATGCTGGCCGTGATGACGATGGCGCGAATGCTTTCGCTGGGAATGGGAGCCAGGGGCAGAGCGGCAAAGACGAATACGAGCATCACCAGTCCGTCAAACACGCGCTCGACGATGACGGTGGCCAGGCTGGCGCTCATCGAAACCTCTTCTCGCTGGCGCAAAACGTAGGAGCGCAGCACTTCCCCGGCGCGGAAGGGGTAAATATTGTTGCCCATGTAACCGATGACGACGACGGGAAACAGCCGCCGCAGCGGAATGTGTTTGAGCGGGCGCAGCATGTAATCCCAACGCCAGGTGCGCGCCCAAACGGCCAGAAAGTAGACGGTTACGCTGGGAACCAGCCACCAATAGTTGGCGGCGCGCATGTCGGCCCATACGTCGCTCAGTTTTAGACCGCGCAGCGCCCACCACATAAAACCGGCGCTGATGATGACGCCGATCCAAAATCGCCAATGCTTCAAATAATTCTCCAAAGTCAGAACGAGAGGATGGAGTTAGAGAACATTTCCTCTAGCTCTAGCTCTAGCCTCTCGCTTCTCTTAAAATATACACGCTGTCGGACAGCGAAGCGCAATTGTACCATGCTAAAAAGATGTGTCAGATTGCTGGTTTTGGCTTGTGCAGCGCCCAGGCGACGGCGGCCATGAGCAGGCTGACCAACAGCAAAATGGGGGGGTGGAGAATCGCGCCGGAGATGAGGCCGGTTAGGAGGAAGTAGAGATGGAAGGCGGTGGGAACGGCCGTTGCCACTCTACCAATTTTACCAACATGCAAACGAGGCCGCAGGGCCAAAATCAGCGCCAGCGCGCCGCCTAAAGTCAGCCCGATGGCCGGTAGATACAAACCTGCTGGATACAAAATGAACACAATCAGCGCATTTGTGCCCACCACGCCCAGCGTACCGGCGACAATTGCCAATAACGGAGCCAGCCAGCGACCAAACCAGTTGGGACGGCTCGCCAGTAAACGTAAACTGGCCGAGAATGAAAGGATGACCCAAAACCAGGCCCAGAAATTGGCCCAGGGTACGCCAAAATACTCAAATTGCAGTCCTAGCCCCCAGTCCCACATGCCCAGACGAATAGCGATGGCGTCCATCGCCAGATCGATGTTAAGGGCTAGCAGCGCATCCAAAATTGGCCGCGCCCAGCCGGGCAGCGAAGTCGCGTCGGAATAGAGACGGGCGGTGTAGATGATTAGCCCCCAGGACACGCCGATGACGATGGGAACTTCGCCCCACATGATGAGGAAACGGCCGTATTCATATGCCGCCAACTGCTGAATCGTCGCCCACTCCAGCAAAACGCCAAAAATCATCCCGGCGATTAACTGCCAAAGCACGTGCGAGCCGCGCCGCCAGGCGTGACGGCCAACGGCCAATGACAGAATCAAGACCATCAACTCAAAAACTGTAAAATAGGGGTTGGGAAATGCCATGTTTATGCGCTTTTTTCAATCACGGCGGCGTACATGCCGCTTTCTGAATTGATGAATTGAGAGACGCCCCAGCCGGTTCCCGCCAGAATCCCCGTCATTTCTTCTTGAGAAACCATCAAGTAATCTATCCACTGTCCAGTAAAATTCAGGTAACGGACGCGGATGCGAAGCTGACCGGGCATCCGCCCCCGCTTACGGTTGCGCTCGTGGTAATCGAGGTGGTAGGGTTTATCCGTTTGATAAGGGTCGTTGCTTTCGGCGATGATACGGCCGTTCGCCGGAGTCATATGGTAAAAGCGGCGCAGCAGCCATTTAGCGCGTTGGGGGCTGCCAAAAAGACCGAAATTGTTGCCCATCATAATGATAGAGCCGAATTGCCCCAGCTTTTGCCTGCTCGCCTGGGTGATAGACATGACCCGCGCATCCTGCACGCCGCGCTGTTGGCAAACCTCAATTGCCAACGGCGAATTATCAATACCCACGACTTCATGCCCTTGCTCTTGCAAATAAAGCGCAAAGCGGCCTGCGCCGCAGCCTACATCCAGCGTCCGGCCTTGCACAAAGCGCAGCGCCTCTTTTTGATAAGCCGACCAATCTGGATATTGGCTGAGATAAGCCCCCGGCCCCATGGAAACGCCCAAAAAGCCATCGTCTCTTTCAACGATTTCAATGGCTTCTCCGCCTTGAAAATAATCGTAAATTTCGCGTCCAAAAGCGTCTTCGTGCGGTTTCATCTTCATCCTCCTCCTATAACATGCTTGTAGTAAGGTACGTAGTCGCGCTGTTCAGCGACGGAGTACCGTTGGATGACGCCACTCCGAAGACTACGTGGCTAACTACGAGCAGCTAATAATATC
>JANTGY010000177.1 GCA_024762695.1 Anaerolineae bacterium | reverse complement strand
GTGCCCACCATGCGTACAGGCTGCCCGGCTTCTTTGGCAACGATGTGCCCGCGCGTTTGAAGATGGCGAATGGCGCCATCGGGGCGGATGAAGCGGTATTGGATGGTGAAACGGCCGTTTCCCTCTCGCGCCAGCGCAACCTCACGCTGCACCGCTGCCTGGTCATCGGGATGCACATAGGCCAGGTATTCCATAAACGTTGAGGGTAACTGCTCCTGGCTTAACCCCGTTATGGAATACATTTCGTCTGACCATTCAACTCCATCGGTGACCAAATCCCAATTCCAACTGCCCAACATGGCAATGCTTTGGGCCTCTTGCAGCAGCGCCTTGCTTATTTTTAGCCTGGCGGTCATTTGTTTTTGGCGTTCCATTGCTATAAAGAAGGCGCGTGTGGTGACATATAGCATGAAGGTCAGCCCAGCCGCGTAGGTGGAATACCCAATCCAGAGCGACATTGGCGTGATAGGCGACAATGGTTCTGGCAGCCATTGACGCGCCTCGGCCCAAACCATGCCGCCGCCGCTTAGAATGGTCAGCAATGTAAAAATGACGGCCGTTTTCATTTCCAACAGCACCCCGGCAATTAAGATAATCATCAGATAACTGCCAAAGCTGGCCGCGCCCACGCCGCCAAAGAACCAGTTAATTACGGTTAGCGCCAACCAAAGGTTAACGACAAGGCTGACGCTCGCCTGACGAACGTACCCTTTGCGTCCCAGATACAAACTGGACACATAAGCTAATATGGCTAATAGACCGGAGGCGATGATAACCGGATTGGGTTCGATCAGCGCCGCGCCAGTTACGGCTGCGGCCGTGATGATCATGCCGCCCCAGGTGATAATGTGCAGCGACATAGCCTGCCGCTTTTCGGCATTTTCTTCGAATGTTGGCAAGTTAAGAATATGTTTTATGTTTTGAATCAATGATTATCTCTTTTCCATTGGCTGCGTTTCTGTCGCCAACGGCCATTGTATGCGAAAAACGCTTCCAACGCCTTCTTCGCTTTCCACTTCAATGGAACCATTGTGTAATTCAACAATTTCTTTGGCGATGGACAGTCCCAGCCCAGTTCCCGGTACATTTAATTGGGCTATATTTTGCCCGCGATAAAAGCGTTCAAAAATATAGTCCAGTTCGTTAGAAGGGATGCCGATGCCCGTATCGGTGATTTGTAGGCAAACCCGGTCTGTATTTGGCGTGCGATTGGTGGCGACCTGGACGGAGCCGGCGGTTGTGAAGTTCAGCGCGTTGGTAATGACGTTGTTAATGGCTTGTATAAGCTGGTTGCGTTCGGCGCGTACGGGCGGCAAATGGGGGGCGGGCGAGAAAACGAGTTTGATGTTAGCGGCCTGGGCGCGTTCCTGGTGCATGGCGATGACGACGGCGACGGTTTCGTTGAGGTTGACGGCCGTTAACTTCAACTCTCCTTCATATAAATTTAGCCGCGAGGCGTTGAGGATATCTTCTGTCAACCGCACCAGAAGGTTTGTCTTCTGGCGCAAAATTTCCATGTACTTGGGCTTTTTCTCTTCTTTGCCCCTTTCCAGTAAATCCATGTATAGGTTTAGGGTCGCGACAGGCGTCCGTAGTTCATGGGAAATATCGGTGATGAACTTGGTTTTTAGCGTGTCTAAATCTTTCAGGCGCGCGTTGGCCTGGGCTAATTCCTGGGTGCGTTGGGCGACGCGTTCTTCTAATGTGTCTAGTATTGAAGCGCGGTTGAGGGCGTTGGCGGCGATGTTGGAAACGGCCGTTAACAACCGCACATCCGCCTCCGTAAAGTGGCGTCGTTGAGCCGAAGCGACATGCATGACCCCCACCAACTCATCCGGCGTTTGCAGCGGCGTTGAAATTGAGCTGCATACCCCCTTGAAATACTTATCTTCCCCAGGGGCCAGAGATAGTTTGGGATCGCGATCAACGTTGTCAGAAAGGTAAATTTCCCCTGTTTTAGCCACGTGGCCTGTTATGCCGGCATGGAGCGGTTGGCGCAGGCCAATTCCATAATAGTCAGGCGGAAACGAGAATTGGGAGACCAACTCTTCGGTATCTTTATCCACGATAAAAAGAACGCTAAAGGTTGCGTTGACTGCTTCAATCGTATTTTGCATTAAGATGGGCAACATCTCGGATACATTTTTTGCTGTGCGCAGAGAAGCGGAAATGTGGGCCAATGTTTCCAATTCGAAAGCATTGCGCCGCGTTTCTTCAAACAATCGGGCGTTTTCAATCGCCACAGCCGCTTGCGCGGCGAAGGCGCTGACCAGGCGGGCATGTTCCTGCGTATAAAAATCGACTTCCTGTTTGTCTAACGCCAGCATACCAATAATCTGGTTGCCAAAAATAAGCGGCACGCCCAACCAGGAATGGATCATTGTTTTAATGTGCGGCTCTTGATTAAATCCGCTGAATTGTGACGGGGCATCAGCCAGCAAGATGGGTGAACGAGTCTCAATGACGTATTGATTGGGATTGTCTTGCGCGTGCAAATCAAAGCGTATGCCCAGCAGTCTTTCCAGATTGGGAAAGCCATACCCGCCAATGATTTCCAAATAATGTTCGTCTTTTATCTGTTGAACGGAGGCGCTGTCGTAAGGGACAACTTTCCGTAATTCTACGAGTATGTTATCGAACACTTCCTGAAGTTCCAGGCTGCTGCTTAAAGCCTGGGAGGCGGCCTGTAAGCGTTCGGCGCGGGCGCGGGCGGCTTGTTCTTCTTTGAAGAGGGCGGCGTTTTGCAGGGCGATGGCGGTCTGTCGGGCCAATCCTTGCAGTAATTGGATGTCTTGTTCATTGAAGTCGCGCCGCTTTCCGGCCTTTTCCTGGCAGCTAAGGACGCCGACGACCTGGCCTGACGATATGACGGGGACTTGCAGGACGCTGCTAAACATGTTGGGGGGGATGTAGTCGGCGCGCGCGTCCCATTGGTCGTAGTCGGCGATGATTTGGGGTTGGCTGGTCATAAGAACGCGCCCGGCCAACCCTTCGCCAATTTTCAATTGAGCGCCTATTAAGTCATCGCCAGGGCCGTCAACGGCCGTTAACGTCAATGTTTTCTTGTCTGGATCAACCAGGTAAACGCTGCCCCCGGCAACCCCCAGCAGTTTAGTGGCGCGGGAAATGACAGCTTGTACCAATTCATTGATGTTACGATGGGTAAGAATGTCCAGAGACGTTTCGTGGAGGGCGGCTAATTGGTCGGCATGATGGGCGCGTTCTTTTAAAAGTTGCGTTAGCTGGCTTTGCCGATGGTTTTCCAGCTTATTGCGGTAAGAAGCGACCAATAAATAAGCGACCGAGGATAAAAGAACTAGATTGAAGGGGCCGACAATGACGCTGTGGAGAGTTATATCAGGTATGTAGAGTGGCGCCGATAGCATGAGGATAAGGATAATGATTGAAAAGAGAGCCGCTCGCTTCAATGAGAAGAATAAGCTGCTGGCCAATACTAAAATCAACAGATAATAAAGCGCGTGCAAATCTTGCGGCGTTTCGTCAACTCGCGCCGCAGCCAAGATGGCTCCTGCGCCAATCAACAGTGCGATATAAAATGAAATATGATAGTAGCGGCTTCGACTGAGTATGTATGTGAAGCCGATAAGCACAGTGACGGCCGTTACCACTAAAAGCAGCTTAATCTGGTTTGCTGAATGGTCTGGCTTGGCTAAGATAGAAACCACAAGACTTGACACGCCTAGCGGTATTAAAATAACCATAAGCGTGAGCAGCAAGCGTACTTGAAGCCGCGCTGTTGGCTCTTGAACGGTATCGTTCGGCTCAGTGAGTCGGTGCAAGATGGAGACGAGATGGGTTTTTCTCATAAAAATGGCTCTCCTTACACAGTTAGCGAGCGTCTTTTCAGATTTAATCATACTGCTTGGGCGGGCGGAAGCAATAGAATTATTCCTGCATCGCCAACAAGATCAACACTATACATGAGTTAGACGTAAAAAAGAAGGGTTTGTCACCTGACGATAGTCATAGCCCTGTGATAAGATGATGGTCATGTATCCGATTCTGGCACGCTACGGCCCATTTTTCTTGTACAGCTATACCGCTGCGTTGGCAGTGGGTATCGCCGCCGGGATTGGTTTGGCTTGTTGGCGCGGCCGAGGGCGCGGCGGAACGCTGTCGTGGTTGGATGAGGCGTTGGTTGGGTTGACGGCCGCTTTGGTGGGTGGACGAGCCGGGTTTGTCTGGCTGGAATGGGCTTATTTTGCCGAACGGCCGTCGCAAATCCTCCAATTTCCACAAGGCGGCCTCAATTATCATGGAGCGCTGCTGGCCGGGCTGTTGGGGTGGTGGGGGTGGCATGTGTGGCGCAAACGGCCGTTTACGCCCGCCGCCGATTTATTTGCCCCCTCTATCGCCCTGGTTAGCGCCTTTGGTTGGTTGGCCTGCTGGTTAGAGGGATGCGGTTACGGCCGTGTCGCCCTGCCCGGCCATTGGCTCGCCGCCGATTTGCCCGACGCCTTCGGCATTTATCATTGGCGTTACCAAACCCAACTATTGGGTTTGGGCCTAAGCCTGCTCGTTTTCCTGTGGGCGCTGCGACAACAGCGCCATTGGCCGCCGGGGCGCGCCTTGTGGATCGTTCTATTCAGCCTCAGCCTGGGGCGCGTCGGCGTCAACCTGCTGCGCGGCGACCCCTCCCCCTTAATTAGCGACATCCGCGCCGACATTGTCCTCGACGCCGCACTCGCCATCCTTAGTCTCATTCTGCTAAAATACCAGGCACGCGCGGGCAAACGCCCGCCAGACTAAAGACACTGAGATTACGCGACCAAAGACTGCTAGACTAAAGACGACGAGACTAATCCCATGAAACTTAAAGTTGGCCTGGCCCAAATTACCCCCATACTCGGCGATGTCGCAGCGAATCTGACCTGGCATCTAAAAACAATCGAGGAGGCGGCCGAGCAAGGCGTGGAACTGCTCGTCTTTCCCGAACTCTCCCTAACCGGCTACCGGCTGCGCGACTTGACCTTCAGTGTCGCCATCCAGCCTACCGGCAAAGACCCCATCTTTGTCCAACTGCTCGATGCCAGCCGCGACATGGATATTGTGGTAGGCTTTGTGGAAGCCGACAAACGGCAGAAATTCTACATTGCCTCTGCTTACCTGTCGCAAGGACAGGTCGTCCATGTGCATCGCAAAGTGTACTTGCCTACCTATGGCATGTTCGACGAAGGACGTTATTTTGCCTGGGGCGACGCCATCCGCGCCTTTGACACCCGTTTTGGCCGTATCGGTATGTTGGTGTGCGAAGATTTCTGGCATGTCAGCCCGCCTTACGTCCTTTGGCTGGATGGGGCCGATATACTTATCCTGACGTCGTCGTCGCCGGGGCATGGGTTGGCGACGGAACAAAAAATTGGCAGCGCTCGCTGGGTAGAACAAATCAATCAGGCTTATGCCAGCACATTGACCAACTTTGTCATTCACGTCAATCGCACCGGTTTTGAAGACGGCGTGAATTTTTGGGGCGGCTCGACTGTGTTTGACCCATCAGGCAATTTGGTGGCCCAGGGGCCGTATTATGAACCGTCATTGACGACGGCAGCATTGGATTTGAACCAACTGCGCCGCGCCCGCACCCGCTTGCCCTTGCTGCGGGATGAGCGCGTGGGCTTAACCATGCGGGAGTTGAAGCGTATTTTGGAAGATTGAGGATTCTTATGACTGATGATTTTGAATTGGAACAAGCTGATAATGAACCCGAAGGACATAAATCGGGGTTTGTAGCGGTGGTAGGACGGCCGAATGTGGGCAAAAGTACGCTGATCAATGCGTTGATGGGACAGAAGATCGCTATTGTGTCGCCGCGTCCGCAAACGACGCGCATCCGGCAGTTGGGCATTTTGACGGAAGATGATTTCCAGATGGTGTTTGTGGATACGCCGGGGTTAATGAGGCCGCGTCACAAGTTGGACCAGTTTATGGTGGACACGGCCGTCGAATCCCTCGATGTTGCCGATGTCGTTTTATGGTTGGTGGACGGCAGCCAAATGCCCGGCCCTGGCGACAGAGCTATCGCCAATCAATTGGCCGCGTTGGGCGGGGCCATCACGCTCATTCTGGGTATGAACAAAAGCGATGAGCTGTCAGCGGATCAGGTTATGCCGCACACCGAAGCCTACCAAGCATTGGCTCCGAAAGCGGATTGGATTTTATTTTCGGCATTAAAGGGAAACGGCCGTGACGAACTGCGACAAATGCTCATCGACGCCCTCCCCGAAGGCCCCCGCTATTATCCCGCCGACCAGGTAACTGATTTATACTTACGCAACATCGTCGCGGAACTAATCCGGGAACAAGTAATGTTGCAAATGCGCGATGAAATCCCTTACGGCGTCGCCGTCCAAACCGACGAATACAAAGAGCGGGATAACGGCGTGGTTTACATCAGCGCCAATGTTTTTGTAGAACGCGACAGCCACAAACGCATCCTGATTGGCGCCAAAGGGGCGCAGCTTCGCAGCCTTGGCTCTGCAGCCCGCAAGCAAATCGAAACCCTCATCGAGAGCAAGGTGTTTCTTGAGTTATGGGTCAAGGTAGAACCGCAGTGGCGGCGCAATGAGCGAGCGTTGAAGCGATTTGGTTACAGCGCCGGGGCGTAAACGAAGCGGCGGGGCTGCGGAGTAGACGCAACTTTTTGCGTTTGTCGAGCGTATTGGAAACGATGATAAGGTTGATTTACCCCTTTCTTCCTCTCTGTACAGGAGACTTCACGGGCATTTGCCCACCACCATGAATGAGAAGCGGGGATTAGGGGGGTTGGGGATTTTTCATCAAACCAATCCTTTAATCCCCCAATCCCCGCCACCTTCAGGAGAATGCCATGTCCAATGATTATGCGGAACAACAAGTTGATCGACGCAATTTTATGAAGGCGGCGGTGGCGACGGCCGTTGCCGCCGCCGCAACCGGCGCGGGCGCGGCCATGCTGTGTTCCCGCCCCGATGCCGTGACAGTCGTTCCGCCGCCCGCTCTGCCGGCGGCGCAAGCCATCGTTGCCGGGCATGATCAGGCGGCAGATGCGTTGGCCCAGTTGGCCGCCGCCCAGGCGGAAAATGTGCGTTTGCGGGCTAATCTGGCTGCCGCTCAACGCCGCCTGGACGCGCAAATCTTGGGGACGGATACGGCCGTTCAAACTCTGACTGTTGAATTGGATGAAGCGCATAAACAACTTGGGCTTATGGCCGGATTGGTTGCTTTGTATGAACAGTTGGACGATGTAGACGCGATGGCCTGGTTGGAGGAGGGGGTAACGGCCGTTACTGATGCCATAACCGACTTGACCGACGATCTCCCCAGCCTGAGCGAAGGCGTGGCCCTGGGGCGACAGGCCCTGGATGATTTGGATGAGCACATTCCCCTGCTGGAAGACGGCCGTACCTGGTTGGACCGGCAAACAGACAAGCTGCAAGAACATTTTGAAGCGATTGAAACATTGTTGGCGACGGCCGTCGATCGGGCTGGGCCTGTGTTGCAAATGTTCAACGAATGGGCGCAGACCGTCCTCAAATGGCTCCCCTTTAATCTCGGCCAGCGGGCCGCCGCCATTATGGAAGGATTAACTAGCTTGCTCGCCGAAACGCCTGCAGCCATATCTGGGTTGCGCGTCAATGTTGCCGCGCCGTTAGCCGCTTTGTTAGACGATGGCGACAGCCGCGTCTCTTTGCGTCAGAATCTTATCCGCCCGCTGCGTGAGCGCGTTTTGACTGACGCCGATCGAGTTATTAACAAGAGTGACCTTGTACAAAAGACCTATCAAAATGAGTTTGTTCTGCCGATGGAAACGGCCGTGATCAACCATCGCCAGGCGCTTGATCGCATCATTGCCTATCGTCAACAACACCAACTCGGATAATCAGACAAAAAACTCAAAATTTTATTTGACGAAAAATAGACAGATGATATACTCCTCCTTCGGAGTATGTTGCTACGAGCAGGCGACGCAACGCTTTAACAATCGGCATACCTCAAAGTAACATTTGCCGACGTAGCTCAATTGGCAGAGCAATGCTCTTGTAAAGCATAGGTTATGGGTTCAAGTCCCATCGTCGGCTCAGGCAAACTAGCCAAAGCAATCGAAGCACCATAACATTACGAATCACTAAATTTGGGTCAGTGTCCCGAGTGGCAAAGGGGGCGGACTGTAAATCCGCTGCGCGACGCGCTTCGTAGGTTCGAGTCCTACCTGGCCCACCTTATCAACAAACAGTTGCCAGTTACCAATTACCAGTATGCAGTTGCATTGCAAAATGATTGGCTGGCAGAAAGAATTGTTGAACGCTTGGTTTGCCCACGTAGCTCAGCCGGTAGAGCACATTCTTGGTAAGAATGAGGTCATGGGTTCAAGTCCCATCGTGGGCTTTTTGCCCCGTTTGTCCCTAAGGTTGTAAACCGGCGGGCAACGGGGTATTCTTGTGAAAGGTAGTAAGTTTCAATCTGTATCAAAATCGGGTAAATAATATTCGACGTTTTGATGCTTATCATAAATTGAGGGTTTAAAAATGGCCAAAGAAAAATTTGTGCGCGAGAAGCCACACGCAAATATCGGAACGATCGGACACATCGATCATGGGAAGACGACATTAACGGCGGCA
>JANTGY010000176.1 GCA_024762695.1 Anaerolineae bacterium | reverse complement strand
GGCGTCAAAGGTAATCACCTCTGTCGCTGCCGCATCCGTCCATGATTCGTAGCCGCGCAGAGACAAAACCCGCACGCGCGAATCCGATTCACGCAGCATCACATTGGCCGTGTCATAGGGAACCAGTTCCGCCAGATAGTCAAGCAGCGTGGCCAACACCACGTCCACATCCAGCGTGCGCGAAAGAGCCATGTTGGCCGCCTGCATCGTTTCCGCCAACTGCCGCGCCTCCTGTTCGGCGGCCAATGAGTGGCGCAGCGCTTCCTCGGCCCGCTTACGCTGGGTAATGTCTGCCAGGATGCTCAAATTAAAATTTTCATCAACGCGAACAGCATGATATTGGGCAATTCTTGGCTCGCCGTCGGGACGGATAAAATCAAATTCACCGATTTCATGTCCCCGCTCAAGGTACTGCCGGTATCGTTCTGCGGCATCGGGATCCTTTGTTGTCCTCAAATCGCCCACATTCATTGCCAAAAGCGCTGCCACCGAATAGCCAAACATAGCCGCGGCTGATTGATTGACCGAGATGTAATTCCCGGCATCATCGGCAACCATAATGGCATTTAAGCTGCTTTCAAAAATGGCCCGGAGAAAGGCTTCCCTCTCCCGCAGCGTTTCTTCCGCCTGTTTACGCTCCGTAATTTCTGAAGAAATCAGGGTGACGGACACAATCTCATCGTCCAGGATGAGCGGGCCAACCCGGGTTTCATACCAGGCTGGCCGTCCCTCTGCCCCCTGCCCTTGCAGTTCGTACTGCGTTGGGTTGCCTGTCTGAAAAACCGAGTCAATCTTGTCCCGCACCATCTCGTGGTATTCGGGGGCGATGAAATCGAAGGTGGAGCTGCCGATGACGTCGGCCAGAACCGCGCCCGGCTGCAGTTGGTTGAGGTATTGCAGCCGGTATTCCCGGTCCAAAATGGCAATGAAATTGGGTGCATTTTGTACTAGAGATTCCCATTTAGCCATCGCCTCTGTAAGTCGTTTCTGACTCTCCCTCAATGTATCTTCCACCTGCTTGAGATCGGTAATGTCCGTGCTAATTGCCGACACTCCGGTAATGGCATCTCCGGTATAAATAGGATTTAGAGAAGTTCGGAAATGCTGAGGGGAGTCATTAAGGGTATAGGAGAATTCGAAAATAACATTTTCTCCAGCAAAGGAGGATTCATATTTGGGGATCCAGAACTCAGACTCTTCAGGTGTCAGGTTTTTAACTGCATTCGCTCCCTTTTTAAGTTCATTCTTGTATTGCTCAAGATACATCTTTGCATAGGTTTCATTAAAGGCGATATAGTCGTAATTTCTATCAAGCGACCAGATATAATCTTCTCTATTGTCTATCAATGATTTCAAATTTGCTTCAGATTCTCTGATGCGTTCTTCTGCCGCTACCCGTTCTGTCAAATCGCGGACGATATTGAGAAAACGGTTTTCCTCCAGCATCTTAGTGGAAAGCTCGGTGGGGAAATAGCTGCCGTCCGACCGCCGCATCCGGTAATCGCTGTGAATTGTTTTGCCCTCCATGAGCGCGGCCAGCGCCGCCGTACGATCCTTGCTCATGACATCTGCCTCATGCAGCAGTTGCAGCGCGTTGAGGCGCAGCAGTTCCGCATGGGGATAGCCCAACAGTTCGCTGGCGCGCTTGTTGGCGTCCAGCACGTTGTTTTCAGCGTCCAGTACAAAAATGGCGTCGGACGCTTCCTCGAACAAGGTGCGGTAATTGCGTTCGCTTTCGCGCAGCAACTGGTCCGCCTTTTTGCGCTCAGTGACATCCTGAACAGTGCCTATGATCTCCCTGATTTCACCGGTTTCATCAAATACGAGATCATTTGTTCCTAATAGCCACACGATTTCTTTTTGGGGGGTAATAATGCGGTATTCTGCGGGAGGTTGGGATTTCTTTTCTGTGAATATTCTCTCGGAAATTTTATTGACACGGTCTTTGTCTTCAGGATGAAGATAACGGCCGATCGCTTCACGGGTAAATTCCGAAGGTTCTATACCATACAAGCGGCACATGTTATCCGACCATTCCACCTCGCCCGTTTCCAGATTCCAGCGCCAACTCCCCATGCTCGCAATTTCCTCAGCTCTGGAAAGCATGTCAAACGCATCTTGTATTTTTTCTTCGGCCTGTTTGCGCTCTGTGATGTTACGGTTAACCGCCACTGCCCCGATTGGGTTATTGTTTTGGTCTTTCATCATCGTGACCGAGGCCATAATATGGATATCAGCCCCGTTTTTGTGTTTTTGAATGACCTCGCCCTGCCAGAACCCTTGTTGCAAATATTGGGCCAGCACTTCCTCTTGGTTATCGTCAGGGTAAGCCGTGGGAATCAATTCGCCCATCCGCTGACCGATGGCCTCATCCGCCGACCAGCCATACGTGGCTGCGGCAGCTTTGTTCCAACTCTGGATGACAAAGTTCATATCGGTGGCGATAATGGCATCGGAAACATTTTCCAGCAGATTGGCCTGGTAATGAAGTTGTTCTTCCGCCCGTTTGCGCCCGGTGATGTCTACCATCGCGGAGAGAATGTATTGCTCGCCCTGATCTGCGAACAGTTCGGCAAAGATCACCGCCTGGCCGATTTCTCCGGCCTTGTTTCGATAGGCGAACTCACAATTTGTGACCCGCCCCTCGGCGACCAATAATTCAAATACCTGCTGCCGTTCGGCGGGATTCACCCAGTAATTAATTGTTGGGGCGTGTAAGCCCAGCAGTTCATCCCGGGTATAGCCCAGCAGTCTGGCGCCAGCCTCGTTCAGATCAACTAATTTGCGATCAGAGACGCTCGATAACGACGTCGCCACCGGGTTGAGGGCGAATATTTTTTGGAAAAGCTGGCGAGCGGCATCGCGCTCACGTTCGATGTTGATCCGTTCGGTGATGTCGCGGGTGATGCTGCCCAACATGAACCCTTTGTCGGTCTGGATGGGGAAGGTGACGCCCTGAACGAAAAGCGATTGGCCGTCGGTACGGCCGTATTCCCGTTCCAGCAGTTGGTTCGCCCAGGGCGCGTCGCCGGTTTGTAAAAAGGTCTGTAAATTCGCGCGCAGTTGTTCCCGCCGCTCTTCCGTTTGCGCCTCTGGCGGCAGCATTTGAACCTGCACATCCCAGATAGGCTGGCCGATCACCTCTTGCGCCGGCAGGCCGGTGATGCGTTCCATGGCCGCATTCCAGGTGACCAAGATGCCGGTCTCGTCGTTGATGGCGATGCCGTCCTGGGACTGTTCTACCAGGCTGCGGAAGCGCTGCTCACTTTCGCGCAGCGCCTCTTCCGCCTGTTTTTGTTCGGTGATGTCGCGGCTGACGCCGAGGACGTGCGTCCAACGGCCGTTTTCGTCAAATATCGGCGTCAACGTGGTTTCTGCTTCGATTTCGCCCCGGGGCATACGCTCGGCGCGCTGGAAGGTGACGGGACGGCCGTTCTCCGCCGCCTCCTTTGCTTTTGCCTGCCGGTACGCAGCCGACTCCGGCGGCAAGATTTCTGCCAACTTCTTGCTGATGAGTTCCTCTTCCGCATACCCGGTCCCCAGCGCCGCCGCCCGATTGGCGGAGACGATGCGCATATCGCCGTCTTCATCTATTTCACTCAAGAAAATAAAGTCGGTCGTGTTGTTGTAAATGAGCGATAGCTGGCGTTCGCTTTCTTGTAAGGCGCGCGCCGCTTCCACCCGGTCGCTGATGTCACGGGTGATGCCGAGGAGTCCCATCGGCTGACCGTCATTGCCGGTGAGCAAGGCGGCGTTGATTTCGGCGGGAAAACGGTAACCATCCGGCCGCTGCAGCGTAAGCCGGACATTGCGCTCAACGCTGCCGCTGGCAATACGCGACAATGTGTCTGCCGCCCCGGCGCGGTCTTCCGTCGCTATCAGGGAAAATGAATCAATGCCCATCATCGCTTCCGGACTGGGGAAGCCGTGGGTAACGGCCGTTTGCGGGTTACTGTATATAATTTTACCCTCTAGATCAGCCACGGTGATAGCGTCAGGCGAGGCTTCAACCAGGGTACGCCAACGAGCTTCGCTCTCGCGCAGGGCTTGTTCCGCCTGTTTGCTTTCGGTGATGTTGCGCCCAAAGGCAGCCACCAGCGGTCCGGCCGGGTCGTCCATGATGATCGCGCTCACGTCCAGGTCAAGGAGACGGCCGTCTTTCGCCCTGTGCCTGGTTTCAAACTGTAAACGGCCGTCAGCCATTATCTGTTGGAGGCGTTCCGCCACCTCATCTGGGTCTTGCGCCGCTTCCACGTCGTTGATATTCATCTGCAGCAGCTCTTTCCGCGTATAGCCGATCATCTGGCAGTAAGCCGAATTTGCGTCCACAATCTGCCCCGCGCTGTCGGCCAGGATGTAACCGTCCAGCGTCGTTTCCAAAATTTTTTGCGTGCGTTCCCCCATTCTGTACGCCGCCTGCAACATGTGTCTGCGGATGGTGACATCCAATTGCAAAACGAATATGGCTAAAACCAACCAAGCCGTTTGCGGCAGAATCGCCCCTTCCAGCGTGAAATCGGCGGGGGAATAGGAAACGGCCCCAACCCGTTCGGCGAAAAACAGTCCCGTTTCGGTCAGGATACTCAAGGCAGCGATGGTGAACCCAATTTTTTGGCCGCGCAGCAGCCCGGCGAAGATGATCACGAGAAGATAGGCGCCAAACAGCGGCGCGCGCACCCCGCCCAGCAGCCAGTGGCCGATGGTGATGAACAGCCAGAGCAGGCCGATCAGCCACAACCCGGCTTCCCGGACATATCCCTTTTTCATGAGGGCGTCCATCGCCAGAAGCATGACAAAGATTGAACCGATGAGGAAGATGCGGATGGTGACGCCGAAAAGGAGGGCGCCCAGGATGATGGCCAAAACGGAAAAGCCCAACAAGACAAGGATAGCGTCGTGCAGGACGCGGGCGCGGCGGGTTTTGATTTCGTCATCGGCAAATACCGGGGGATCGAAATAGCGTTTTAACCTGTTGAAACCCAAAAGCAATCTGGTTTTCATCTGTCAATTCCTTTGCGCAATTTAACGTTCACAGTAATTGAATTATAGCAGGAGCGACCGGTAAACCCTGTCAAATTGGGGAATGACCTGCCGCCAATCGTATTGGCGGGCGAATTGGCGGGCGGCCTGGCCCAGTTGGTCTCTTTCTGCAGGGGAGTCGAGGAGGCGGAGAACGGCCGTCGCCATCTCCCCCGCCGTCTCAGCCAAAACAAGCTCACGGCCGTCCTCCACCGGGAATCCCTCCGCGCCCACCGGCGTGCTGACAATCGCCTTGCCTGCCGCCATCGCCTCAATCAGTTTGAGCCGCGTGCCGCTGCCGACGCGAAAGGGCATGATGAAGACCGAGGCGCCGACCAGGTAAGGCGTCACACTGTCCACCCACCCGGTAATCGTCACACCGGGCGCGCCGCGCAGCCGTTCCAGGCGCGGGTGCGGCTTCTGGCCGACAATAGCCAGTGTTGTCTGCGGTCGCGCAGCAATAATCCCCGGCCAAACTTCATCGACAAACCACAAGACGGCGTCCACGTTGGGCCGGTAATCCATTTTGCCGCTGAAAACGAGGTCGAAGCGCTGAGACCTGTCAGGTTTTCCCAAACCTGCGCGGTCTTTGTACACTTCTACGTCAAGGCAGTTGGGGATGACAGAAATCAGCATGTTGGACGGGGATTTACGCAGATGACGCGGATTTTTTGATCGGCGTTCATCCGTGTTCATCCGTGTCCCATTTAATAGTTTCTCCAAAATAAGTTTGTCGGCGTCGGAAACGGCCGTTACCCCATCCGCCATCCTCATCGCCCAACGCTCAAAGCGACGCAGCCGCCCCATCTGCACCCAGGAATAGGCCGCCGCCAACCAACGGCGCGGATTGCCCAAATCCGTCAGGAAATTGCGCCGCTGCAATTCCGTCTCGGCATTGTGGTCGTCAAAAACCACCTGGCTGCCGGGACTGACTACGCGAATAGCCTCAATGTACCGCGCCAGTTCAATCCCTTCCACCTGCACAATGTCGAACTGGTTTTCGACCAGCAAACGGCGCAGTTCGGCGGCAAACGGTTCGCTGTACAGACGATGGGCCATGTCGGGCAGCCGCGTCGTCAACATCTGCCACAGCCGTTTGCCTGTACTGCGGGCGGGGACGGGGACGGTGTGGAGTGTGCAATGTTCTAATAATGGCGCGATGGATTGGGGAACGGCCGTTTGCCCCTCCTCCAAAAAACTTAGCAGCGTAATCTCATGCCGTTCTGCCAACCCGCGAATGATGTAGAAATTGCGCAAGCTGGTTCCCTGATGCGGCGGATAAGGGAGCTGCGGGGTCAAAATTAAAATTTTAGCCATGATAAAGTTGCCGCGTCTGGCGCGCTGTTTTTTCCCACGAAAATGTCTTTGCCTGGGCATATCCTCTGGCAATGACCGCCTCCCGCAAGTCGCTGTCTGTCAAAATCCGGCGTAAAATGTCCGCCCAGGCAGCGGCGTCTTCCGGGTCGTCAATCATCAGCCCCTCTGGTCCGACAATTTCGGGCAAGGAACCGCGCCGACTGACGACGGCCGGACAACCACAGTGCATCGCCTCCAACGCGGGCAGGCCAAATCCCTCGTAAAATGAAGGCGTGACCAAAACGCCGGCCCCGTGATACAGATGGGCGAGTTCTTCATCAAATATGCCGCTCAAATGACGCACATGGTCGCGCAAACCCAGTTCGTCAATGGCGGCGAAGATGTCGTCATAAATCCAACCCTTGCCGCCAACCAGGATGAGGGGGACGTCAACGGCCGTTTCCTGACGCAGTAAATCATAGGCCTTTATCAAAGTGGGGATATTTTTACGCGGTTCCAGCGTGCCCACGAACAGGATGAATCCGCGTGGCAGATTGTGTTTTTGCAGGGTGGCGGTTACGGCCGTTTCCTCATGCGCCCGCTCATAAATCGGATTCGCCGCCAGCAGGACTGTCGTTACTTTATCGGCGGGAACGCGCATCCGCTCCATCAAATCTTGCCGCGTCGCCTCGCTGTCCACCGCAATCGCATCGGCCCGTTTCACCGCCGATTGGATTTTTCCCGCATAATAACGCAGGCTCTCCGGCGTCAAAAATTCGGGATAAAAGATGAAGTTCAAATCATGAACGGTAATGATTTTACGCCTGGCTCCCCACAATGGCGGGATAAAATCCGGGCTATGCAGCGCGTCCAACCTGTGCGGCAAAAGTTCGGTGGAAAGTGACCAGGGTTCCAATCGGTGGTGGCAGGGCGTCCACAAATCGCGGCGTTGGAAGTTGGCGGCGGAAGGGGTGTAGGAACGGCCGTCCTTGCGGCTGTGAAAAATCGTATACTGATTCGCCTGATCCAATTTGGCAAGAGCTGGCAGCAAATGCAAAACAGACTGGCTAATCCCGCCCATCTGGTAAAATGGCAGGCGTGCGTCAATTCCAATATGCATAGAAGGATTGTAAAACGTAAACCGAAAAACGTAAACACCAGTATGCGCCACGCCCAACACAAGACGCCAGACGTGATGCAAGACACAAAGCGCTTCGCCCTCATCTCAAAAAAAGGACTTGCCAAGCCGCGCCGAAAACGGTACTATGCACGCCAAATTGGATTTTAGAGAGAAGAGAGAAAAAGTAACATGTTTGAAGTACATGGCGTTTACGCCAATCGCAAAGGAAAATACACAGTTCTAGCCATCAATGGCCCCAAAATGAATGTACGTTATGAAGACGGCACATATGCCGATCTCAACATGCGGGTACAAAGTCGCATTTGGGAAAACATCCTCGTCGAACAAGCCGCCCAAAAAGCAAAAGATGCCAACCGTTCAGCCAAACGCGGGTCTGGACAAAACGCCTTCTTCATTAAGGCCGTCAGCATCCCCGATCCGGCCGAATTCGTCTTTCCCGGCTGGCAAGAAAAGGTTATCATGGGGCCGCCAGAGCCTAATGAAAAGCTCAAAGTCGGCGCCCGCATCCTTTATTATGCCATTGAATCCCAAATCTTTTTTGCCGTCGCTACCATCACCGGCGAAGCGTTTACCGCCAATCCCAAAAAATACTTTTATACCACTGCCAGCCCCCAAGCCGATTTCTTCACGGTTGATATGGATGCGGCCGCGCTGATTTTGACGCATGGCGTGCAGGCTGATTCCGTCGAGATGGAAAGCTGCCCTCATTTCAAGACCAAGGCGCTCGTATCCGAAGCGTTCCTCGAAATTAACGAGGATGATTTTGAGCTGTTGGCGGAAATGTTAACCGAGGTTAGCGAAGACGAGGCCGAAGAAATAGAAGACGACGATGAATATGAAGAGGAAGAAGACGAATAAATGGATAAAGAATACATTCTTGTCAGCGTCGCCTGGCCGTATGCCAGCGCTGACATTCACCAGGGAAACGTTACCGGCTCCTACCTGCCGGCCGATATTTACGCCCGTTTTCATCGCCTGAAAGGGAATCATGTCCTCATGGTTTCCGGCTCGGACAGCCACGGCACGCCCGTTACCGTCAAAGCAGAAGATATGGGGAAGAGTCCGATGGAAGTCGTGGAAGCGTATCACGGCCGTTTCCTCCAGGTTTTTCAGGGATTAGGCCTCACCTACGACCTCTTTACCCACACCGATACCGAAAACCACCACCAGGTGA
>JANTGY010000175.1 GCA_024762695.1 Anaerolineae bacterium | reverse complement strand
TGTTAAAGTTCAGATAAGGGCGGGTTATTTCCCGCTGCCTTTTTTTGCTTCAAACCCCATCTTATTTTGGGTCTTGACAATTACCGGATTCTCTAAAAAAGATGGATACCTGCATTCGCAGGTATGACAACCACAGATAGTTTGTTAATCAAGAACAACTCTAATCTCTAACCTCTATTTGCAAAAACTCTTCGCCATTTACCAAGAGACGTTCGCGTGTGTCGGGATTGTAAAGGCCCACGCGGATGACGAGCGAACCATTGGCCGCGCTGTCAGGCAGCGCGATAGTGTGGCGGTCAACGACATATTCGCCAGGCAGCCAGCCGGTAAACGGCCGTGTCCAGCCTGCCGGTTCCCCATCCGATTGGGCCACAATCTCGCCATCGTCATTGACATAATGGACAAAAACATGGTAGCTGGTTGGGATGGCGACGGCCGTTTGCCAGACCAGATCGATGGTTCCCGGCTCTTCAATGGCGTAGCCGACGAGGGTGATTTGATTGGCGAATGTGGCGGCGACGGCCGTTTCATAGATTGGTTCAGTGAACAGGCGTTCCGGAGGAGTGACGGTTAGCGTGCCTAGAGGAATCCCATTCAGGAAGAATTGATACGAACCCCCATCCAAAGCTGCCGCCAGTTGCAGGCTGTGCTGCCCGCGCAGGCGTTCGCCGGGAGGCCAATTGGCTGGCGGGTAGTCGGCGCGAACGGCGGGCAGCGTCCAGCGTTGGGCGACGACGCCTTGTTGGTTCCGTAACTGCAAGTCAAGAGCATCAGACCGTTCCGGGCCGTCGGCCTTTTCCCAAAAAAATGTAAGCCAAATGGGATCGCCGGGTCTTACCGCCGCCCGATCCTGATCATAGCCTAATAATGTCAGGTTTGAAGACGGCAGCGATTGGTTGAGGGGGCGCTGTGGCTGGAAAACGGCCGTCGTTTCCGCTGGGGTTACGATAATTTGGCCGATGGACGTTGGCGAGCCGAGCGTTTGCCCATCTTCTGTGGCGAAGGCGAGAGGCCGCGCTGTTCCCTTTTCGTATAGGCTTAGGTTGATGGCGTATTGGCCGGGCGGCGTTCCCGATAACAGCGTTACCTCGTAATTATCCCAAACCCGTTGTCCCGGCAGCCAAAGTGTTGTGGGCGGCGGCGGGTCGTAAATTTGGGGGCGCTGCATCTCTTGACGGCTCCAAATATGTCCTTCCGGCCCGACAATGGCGAGATGGGGCTGGTAATTGGCTGTCGGCGCGGCGATGGGCAGCCAGGCCAGGTTAATGCCGAGAACGCTGCCAGACGGGATAGGGGCTTGAGAGAGTTGATACTCTTCCAGGCGTAATTCGGCGGCGATGAGAGCCGGTTCGATTGGCTGAAAAGAGGGTAGCGTGTCGGCTGCGCTGGCGCCGCTGAAGAGGCGGCTCAAAAATGCGCTGTAGACGGCCTGTGTTTTGGCAACGCTGCCGAAAGGCGGCGAGGTGAGTCTGACCATCACGATGCCGTCGGCCGGATCACGCCTGGAATGGGGAAAGAGGTAGAAGTAAAAGGAAAGTTGTTCGGTCGGCGATTGGTTTTCTGCATCTGTTGAAATAGCTTGAATGAAAACGCCGTTGACAGCGCCTTGCGTTAGGGGAATGGAGACGGCCGTTGAGTGCGTTTGCCAGTCGTCGGCGTCGTAACAAGCGGTTGGGGGATGAAAAGAGCGGGATTGGCGGCTGCCGATTACGGTTAGCCAAAGGGCCTGCCCGTTGGGATGGCGATATAAACGCTCCACAAATTGTTCTGGCTCCAACATGGTGAGGACGTTGACCTCGGTTGGCTTTGTTTCGGTTCCGGTCCAATCGCCAACTGTGCGGGGTAAATCGTCTAAATTGTGGGCTAAATCGAAGGGGGTAACGGCCGTAAGCCGCCGTTCGCCCTGGGTGCGGTTCCAGAAGGTGGAATCGCTGATGTAGGCGTAACGGCCGTCATTTTGCGGTTTGACGGCCGGCCGCCAGGGGACATATACGACGATGACGCCGATGAGGAGCAAGAGCGCCGCTAGAGAATTTCGTACCGGAACGTTTTGCATTGCAAGCTTTTGCTGAGCGGAATCATCAAAATGGCGATAAACAGGAAGGAAACGATGCCGGAATAATCATGGTAGAAATTGAAGGCGGTTTGCAGGCTGAAATAATGGGCGGCGAACAGGAGGGCGGCGACGCGCAGCACATTGCCCAACATCGCCAGCGGCAAGGAGAGGGCGAGGAGGGTCAGCTTGCCCCAAAGCGGACCTTGCAGCGCATAGGCCAGCAGCGCAGTGAGAGCAAAAAGAGCGATGATGGAGTTAACGCCGCTGCATTGGGCGCCGATGACGAGATCGGTGTTGGGCAGGGAAACGGCCGTGCCCGCGACGGACACGTCCAATCCCAGGAAGCGCGTTAAAGCGGCAGAGAAGCGGCCGGTAAGCAAGGCTAATGGCAGCGTGGCCTGTTCAATGAACGGAAGAGGGGTCATTAAGGAGAGAAAGGCGATGGGAAACGCCAATTGGCGCGCCATTTGCGTTCCCAGCAATGTCCAGGCCAGTGCGCCAATTAACCCGATCATAGCGAAGGCGGCCAGGAAATAGGCTTTGGCGATGAAGGCTAATAGGTAGGCGACCAGGCTGCCGGCCAGGAGGAGTAAACTACGGTTATCGTTTTGTTGGGGGTGAGGACGGCCGTTACCCACATCATTAAATCGTCGCCAAGACAGATAGGCGGCGATGGGGACGATTAAAAAGCCGTGACTATAATAATCATTACCCCGCCATTCGCCCCACAACCAGCGCCACAGGGGCCAGGTCGCCAGCAAAAAGAAGGCGATGAGGAGCGTGGGGACGATTTTGGCGCGCGGCATGGTTATTGAGCTTGATGAACGTTAGACGGCCGTTATTCAGTCGGCTTGTCGGGCATGGATTGACGCTGTTTTTGAATGTAGGCGCCGAGGGCGGCGCCGCCGCCGCCGAACAAAATGAGCGTCATGGGTTCAGGAACGGAAGGCGGCGGATCGATGGGATCGGGCGTTGTTGTTGCTGTTGGCGGCGCCGTTGGCGTACGGGTGGCTGTCGCGGTGCTTGCCGGCACAGGGGTCGGCGTGCCCACGATTACGCCAAATTTGGCGCAAACGGTGTTGGAAAATTCAGTGAAGTCACCGACCAGACGTACCCAGCCCCGATTGACCGGCGGCCAGGGATCGGGCGGATGGATGGTTCCGGGTTGGGGGTAGGCTAATTCTTGCACGGCCGTTACGCTGGCCAGGTTAATTCCTTCAGCGTCAATTTCATCGAAACCAGCGGTAACCGCCCTTTGCCTAAGCGTAGTCATATCCAGTTCGCCGGTGGTAGGGCTGCCATCAGTGGCGATATTGATGACCTGGCGATCAAAAACGCCGAAATTGGCCGACCCTGTCACCTCTGATATAGCTGAATTTACTGCCGCCTCATAATTGGTCAGGTCGCTCAATTGGGCAATGGCTCGTACTTGAGCGCCGACTGTTGCCGCATTTGCGCCAGTCAGTACGACAGGAGGAACTTCTGTTCGGGCCGAACTGGAAAATTGAATAATTGTTATTTCAAAAGAACCATCATGGGGGACACAGGTCGAGTCTTCAATTGCGAGTGCAATGCCGTCTTTCATGATTTGGAAGTCGGTTGAGGTAATGCTGACTGACCCATCTACGAGAAACGCGAGTTGAATTGTGGGACTTTGCGCGGCGCCGTTTGATGCCAAACCCAGCGTCAGCAGAAACACAATAACCAATGCCGCGTGAAGCTTCTTCATTTTGACTTCCCCCTTGTATGAGGCAGCGAACGCGCTAGTGCGCTCACCTGTCTCCTATGCTTCATTATCTTGTGCGTGGATGCTCCCAACAGGATCAGATTGATTGTAATGTTTGCTGAGGTTGGCTCCCGCTTCAATGAACATATTACATTCTAACGATGAGATGGTCAAGGGTTTCGTTGTCGGTGTATGCGCTGCTGTCTTGGTGAATCCTGCCAGACGCTTTGAGTCGTGATAAACTCCGCTAAGGCGACGGTGAACAGATGGCAAGAGAAAGAACATTCCGCAGTGAAGCAATTGTTTTGAAGCGTGTCGATTTTGGCGAGGCGGATCGCTTGCTGACGCTGTACAGCCGCGAGAAGGGCAAAATCAAGGCGATTGCTAAAGGGGCGCGTAAGCCGCAGAGTCGCAAGACGGGGCATGTCGAACTGTTTATGCGCTCCAATATGTTCTTCGCGCAGGGGCGGGATTTGGCGATTATTACCCAGGCGGAGATGGTAGACGGGTATGCGGGGCTGCGCGGCGATTTGGTGCGGACGACGTATGCGGCCTATGCGGCTGAACTGCTGGATCGGTTTACGGTGGAAGAGGATCGCCATGTTGGGATTTATAATTTGTTGGCCGACGCGCTGGGATGGCTGACGGAATCTGATGATTTGATGTTGGCGGCGCGTTATTATGAACTGCGTCTCCTTTCTCTGACCGGGTTCCAGCCGCAGTTGTTCCAATGCGTGGCTTGCAGCGAGCCAATTCAGGAACAAGACCAGTTTTTTAGCGCGGAGTTGGGCGGCCTGCTTTGTCCTGATTGTCAGACGATGGACAGGCGGGCGGTGGCGGTTACGGCCGTTGCCGTCAAAGTTTTGCGTTATCTACAAAGTAGGAAATGGGAGACGGTGGGCGTGTTGCAGTTGAAGCGACCGCTCCAACACGAACTAGAGCGCATCATGCACTATTACCTCACCTACATTTTGGAACGCGATTTGAAGTCGGTTGATTTTTTGCGCCGTCTGCGCGAAGAAGCAGCCCTTTTTTCGTCGGAAGAGTGAGTCGGCGAAGCCTTTTCGCCTGAAAATGCCGGTTCGCCGGTTTTTGCGCCAGTATCTCCCCCTGCTATAATCCTTCTTTTGAATAGAGTGTCAGTAATCCAGGTTTTTATGTGACTGGATGATAAGAAAATGCGTCTAAAAAAGGGACGCTGTTATGTGGCGACGCATGATTGTTCATTGTAATGAAGTTTGAGTGACGGCCGTTATCGGCCCGGGTAAACGTATGAGAAAACCGCTTAGCTTTCAAGAAATTATTTTGCGCTTATTGGATTATTGGCAGGGGCATGGCTGCCTGGTGCAGCAGCCGTACAATGTGCAGGTTGGCGCGGGGACGATGAACCCGGCGACGGCGCTGCGCGTGCTGGGACCGGAACCCTGGAATGTGGTTTATGTGGAACCCAGCGTGCGGCCCGACGACGGCCGTTTCGGCGACAACCCCAACCGGATGCAAATGCACCACCAATTGCAAGTCATCCTCAAACCTGATCCCGGTGATCCGCAAGAGTTGTATCTCAAGAGCTTGGAAGCGATTGGCATTGATCCGCGCCGCCACGACATCCGTTTTGTGGAAGATAATTGGGAAAGCCCGGCGCTGGGCGCCTGGGGGTTGGGCTGGGAAGTGTGGCTGGACGGCCAGGAAATCACCCAATTCACCTATTTCCAGCAGGCTGGCGGACAAACGCTTGATCCCGTTTCGGTGGAACTGACCTACGGCCTGGATCGCATCGTGTTGGCGCTGCAAGGGGTGGACAGCGTGTGGAAGATTGATTACGGCGCCGGCATTCCTTACGGCGATTTACTGCTGCAAAGCGAAATCGAACATTGCCGTTACTATTTTGATGTGGCCGACGTGGAGGCCATGCGGACGATTTATGACACTTACGAGCAAGAGGCCCATCGTTGTTTGGATGCCGGGCTGGTTGTTCCGGCGCATGATTACAATTTAAAATGCTCCCAACTGTTCAATATCTTGGATACGCGCGGCGCGGTGGGCGTGACGGAACGGGCTAATTATTTCCGGCGGATGCGGAACACGGCCGTTCGTATTTCTGAGCAATACGTCGAGCAGCGGATGCGGCTGGAATACCCCTTCATGGAAGCGTGGCCGGCGGCTGAAGAAACAGTCGCCGAGACGGTTGTCCAATTGGCGCAAACCGAACATGCCCAGACCTTTGTGCTGGAAATTGGCAGCGAAGAACTGCCGGTGGGCGATTTGACATCGGCCATTAAACAGTTGGAAACGCTGGTTCCCGAAATGTTGGACGATTTGCGGCTGGATTACGGCCGTGTCGAAGTGTACGGCACGCCGCGCCGGTTGGCCGTGTTGGTGCATCAACTGGAAGGGCGCCAACGCGATTTGGAGACCGAGGCCAAAGGGCCGCCAGCCGACCGCGCTTTTGATAAGGAAGGTAATCCTACCAAAGCGGCAATGGGCTTTGCGCGGGGCAAGGGCGTTTCGCTGGAAGATTTGAAAATTGTCGAGGACGGCAAAAAGCGGTATGTGGCGGCCATTGTCCGCGAAATGGGCCGTCCGACGGCGGCGGTGTTGGCTGAAGCGCTGCCCGATCTGGTTGCCAGCTTGAAATTTGAAAAGAGTATGCGCTGGAACGGCACAAATATCAGCTACAGTCGTCCGCTGCGCTGGTTGGTTGCTCTGTTTGGGCCGGATGTGGTTCCGTTTGCCTATGCCGGGGTTGCCAGCGGTCGAACCAGTTATGGCTTACGGCCGTACGATTCGCCGGCCATCGAGATTAAAGACGCCGCCCAATACCCGGCGGCGATGCGGAAGAATAAAATTGTTATTGATATGAAGAAGCGGCAGGAAATGATTACGGCCGTTTCGACCCGTCTGGCCGCTGAAAAAGGGGGCATTATCCCCGACGACCAGGCTTTGTTGGACGAGGTGACCAATCTGGTGGAACGGCCGACGCCTTTGCGCGGCCAATTCGAGGAACGGTTCCTGGCTTTGCCTGCCGAAGTGTTGGTTGCCGTCATGCGCAAACATCAGCGCTACTTCCCGGTGTACGGCGACGATGGCAAACTGCTGCCCTACTTTATCGCTGTCCGCAATGGGGATGAGCGGCATCTGGATGTGGTTGTGGATGGTAATGAGCAGGTCATCCGCGCCCGTTTTGCCGACGCCGATTTCTTTTACGGGAACGACAGCAAGCGGGAATTGCCCGATTTTGTGGCCGATTTAGGCAATTTGACGTTCCAGGCTGACTTGGGATCGATGTTGGATAAGACGCAGCGGTTGGAGAAGCTGGTTCCGGCGCTGGCGAAGATGTTGGGGTTGGATGAGGGGGAAACGGCCGTTGCCGCCCGCGCCGCCTCATTAGCCAAAGCCGATTTAGCCAGCAGCATGGTCGTGGAGATGACCTCGCTGCAAGGCATCATGGGCGGCCATTACGCGCGCAAAAGCGGCGAATCGGAAGCGGTGGCCGCTGCCATTGCCGAGCAGTACAACGCCGTCAGCCAGACCAAACCGGGGCTGGTACTGGCCCTGGCCGACCGTTTGGACAGTTTGGCCGGCTTGTTTGCCGCCGGGCTGGCTCCCAAAGGCTCCAACGACCCGTTTGCCTTGCGGCGCGCGGCGCTGCACATCATCGAAAATCTAACGGCCAACCGGATTTCGTTTGATTTGCGGGCCGGTGTACGCGCTGCCGCTGAACATTTGCCGGTTGAAAGCGGCGATGCACAGATGGACGGGGTGATGGCGTTCATCAATCGTCGTTTGGAAGTGGTTTTGCGCGAGCAAGGCTTACCGGCTAGCGTGGTGAAGGCGGTGTTGGCGGAGCAGGGTCATAATCCGTATGTGGCGGGGGAAACGGCCGTCGCGCTCAGTGAAGCGGTGCAAGCCGAGGATTGGCCGAATTTGCTGGATGCTTACGCCCGTTGTGTGCGCATCACACGTACGCAGGACGGCCAGTTTGAACTGCGCCCGACCGCTTTTGCTTTGCGCGCTGAACAGGGACTATTTGCGGCGTATGAAGCGGCGGCTAATGCGGTCGATGGCAGCGTGCCGACCTTTGTCGCCGTCTTGCGGAAGATGGCGCCGGCTATCACGACGTTTTTTGACGATGTGTTGGTGATGGATGAGGATACGGCCGTGCGCGAAAACCGCCTCGCCCTCCTGCAGCGCATCGCCAGCCTCACGCAAGGCATCGCCGACTTGTCCCATCTTGAAGGCTTCTAATTATTGGGTCAGTATTAATAAGAGTTGTCAATGGGTGCATTTCAAATGAGTTGAGAAAAGTGCGTGTTTCGGGAATTCCAATTCCCGATACATCAAAAGCAAAATTTTTCCGCGAATTTGGTTTCGACGAAACTAATATAACTCTTTTTGAAGCAGGTCTATTGTCTCTGGCGCGAAATGAAGAAGTAGCAGATTCGATGGCAACGTCATTTGGTACGAAATATATCATGGACGGCCGTTTACCAACGCCAGCAAATACAATTGTGAATGTGCGTACGGTTTGGATTATTGAGCATGGCGAAAGCAAGCCGCGATTTGTAACGGCGCACCCGCTACCCAAATGAAATATGAGGATAGCATGATGAAAATACACGAATTAGATACCGTTGTTTTGGCGCATAGCATCCCAGATTATGGTCTGAGCGCCGGGGATGTTGGCGCAGTTGTGCATGTTTACAAGGATAGTGCAGCTTATGAAGTAGAGTTTGTTACTGGCGAGGGGGAAACAATCGCTGTACTGACATTACAACCATCTGACATCCGAGCCATGCGTCGCCGCGAAATTTTGCATGTGCGGAAATTTCCGCCCGCTTAATGGTTAGAAAATTAACCCAGAACCAAAGCAAGCCGTAACACCCGACCCGCGCCCAAATAACCAACA
>JANTGY010000174.1 GCA_024762695.1 Anaerolineae bacterium | reverse complement strand
TACACAGATTAACGCAGATTTTTTTGAATCATTTTAATCTGTGTAATCTGTGAAATCTGCGGACGAATCTTTTCTGGTTTATCCAGGTTAGGTAAACCGCAGAAAGTTCTGGGATAAATAAGATGCCATTTCTCTGCGGTTTACTCAGGGAAAGCGGGAGAGACCTTGTTCTATTAATTCAAAGAAGTTTCCCGCTTTCACCTAATCCAGGTCAAAATTGACGAGTAGTAGGCGAATCGCCGTTTACGCGCCCTGCTAACTCGTTTATTCAGTGTATAATCCTGAGGTTATTATTTGTTATGGATTGGAACCATAAGTGTTAACTGTGCATTCCGTCATTCCTACGAAGGCGAGAATGACAATGGTAGATAGTTTTGTTAAGCTAACACGCATGGAATAGGAATGACAACGCAAGATAAGCAACATTTAAAAATTCCGCGTTCATCTGCGTTTATCCGCGTCCAATTTCTAAGGAGTTTGACTTGCAACAATCAAAACGGCCGATTTTACCAACCTGGTTGAGTTTTGCGCTTTCCGGGGCGTTTATATTTTCAGGTATCAGCGTCGTCATCTTCGGCTACTTAACTTTTCAGGCGATATGGAATCGGCCGTTCAACCCAGTTGAGGAAGCGGCGGCCGAAGTCGCCAGTGTTGATTTAGACCTGGGGCAAGATAATCCGCTGCCGGCCGTTACGCTGGAACCGGGCCAACCGACGCCAACCCTCATCCCCACCAGCGTGCCCTGGGGCGGTTCGACGCGAGTCAACATCTTGCTCATGGGCATTGACCGGCGCCCCGGCGAGCCGTTCATCTCGCGTACCGATTCGATGATGATTCTTTCCATCGATCCAGTGAGCAAAAGCGCCTCCATCCTGTCC
Organism: Anaerolineae bacterium; assembly: GCA_024762695.1. GTDB lineage: Bacteria > Chloroflexota > Anaerolineae > Promineifilales > Promineifilaceae > JACKCC01. Next base: position 7,867 of record JANTGY010000174.1, on the reverse strand, counting down.
GTGCCCCGCGATTTATATGTGGTCATTCCAGGACGCGGGCGCGACCGAATCAATACAGCCTTTGTCTATGGCGCGGCCGGCAACAATCCGGCCGGCGGCGCGGCCTTAGCCATGCAAACGGTTGAGTACAATTTAGGGGTTACCATCAATCATTACGTTCTGGTCGATTTTAGCGCCGTCATTCAGGGAATTGACACATTGGGCGGAATTGACGTAAATGTGCCCTTCACTATAAATGATCCCACCTACCCCAGCATGAATTACGGTTATGATCCGCTGTTTATCCCCGCCGGACTGCAACATTTTGACGGCGCATTGGCGCTGAAATATGCGCGGACGCGCCATGTAGACAATGATTTTGGCCGGGCGCAGCGGCAGCAGCAGGTCATTTTGGCCGCCCGCGATAAAGCGATCAGTCTAGGCATCGGCAGCTTATTGGCCAAAGCGCCCATTTTTTACCAACAGTTGGAGCAAGGTATTCGCACCGATTTGACACTGGATCAAATCGTATCGTTGGCAACAACGGCCAGCGAGATTCCACGCGAAAGTATTCGCAGCGATGTGCTAGATTATGATTATGTGTCCAGCCACACAACGGAAACCGGGGCGCAAGTGTTGGTGTTAAACAATGACAGAGCGGCGGCGTTGATTCGCAGTTTGTTCTATGATGAGTAAAACGTAAGGCGTAAAACGTAAAAAACCTTTTCCTTACGTTTTGCGCTTTTAGGATTGATTTATGAATCGGACAGAATTTCTGCAGCGGATTAAGGAACGGCCGTTTCTCCTGGACGGCGCGATGGGAACCCTGTTACATGCGAAAGGGGCGCCAGTCGATCAATCCTTCGACGCCATCAACCAACACAATCCGGCCATCGTCGCCGATATTCATCGCGCCTATATCGAAGCTGGCGCCGACATCATCGAAACCAACAGCTTTGGGGCCAACCGTTTCAAATTAGCCGAGTATGGCTTGCAAACAGAAGTCGTCGAAATCAACCGGGCAGCCGTTAATGTCGCCCGCCGCGTCATCGAAAGCTCCTTCAAACCAGTGCTGCTGGCCGGTGCAGTGGGGCCGTTGGGCGTGCGGCTGGCGCCGCTGGGCCGCATCACGGCCGCCGAAGCCGAGGCTGCCTTTGCTGAACAGATTGGCGCTTTGCTCGATGAGGGCGTGGATTTAATTATTTTGGAAACGATGTCGGACCTGAAGGAATTGGAAACGGCCGTAACCGCTGCCCGATCCCTCTCCAAAACTATCCCCATCGTCGCCCAGGCCACCTTCACCCGCGACGACCGCACCATGCTGGGCCACACGCCTGATACAATTGCATCCAGCCTGGCCCAACTGGATGTCGATGTGATTGGCATCAATTGCAGCGGCGGCCCGGCCCAGGTTTTGCGGTTGCTGGCCGTTATGCGCGCCGCCGCGCCCGACATGCCCCTGGCCGCCGCACCCAACGCCGGCTGGCCGGAGCAAGTATTGGGCGGCCGCGTGATGTATCCGGCTACGCCCGATTATTTTGGCAAATACGCCCGCGCCTTCGCCGAATCTGGCGCCTGCATCATCGGCGGCTGCTGCGGCACGACGGACGCCCACATCGCCGCCATGCGCCAGCAGTTGGATACGCCGGGGCCAAGCCTGATTACGCTGCCCAAAGTGAAGATGGTGACGCAAGCCGAAAAGGTAACGGCCGTTGCCGACCAGCCCACCAATCTAGCCCAACATTTGGCCGACAACCGCTTCATCGCCACCGTAGAAATGAGTCCGCCCAAAGGCGCCTCGGCCCAGCGGCTGTTAGAAGCGGCACGCACGCTCAAAAACGCCGGGGCCAACTTCCTCAACATCGCCGACAGCCCGCTGGCGCGGATGCGGATGAGCGCCTGGGCCGCCGCCTATCTGGTGCAAAAACGCATCGGATTGGAAGCGGTGCTGCACTTCCCCACACGCGGCCGCAATTTGCTGCGCGTGCAGGGCGATTTATTGGCGGCGCACGCCATGGACATTCGCAATTTATTTGTGGTGATGGGCGACCCGACGCGCATCGGCGATTACCCGGAAGCGATGGACACTTACGATATTGTGCCTTCCGGTCTGATTCAGCTTATCAAACAACAATTTAACCAGGGCGTGGACAAATCGGGCCAATCCATTGACCAGCCGACTAATTTTGTCGTCGGCTGCGCGGTCAGCCTGACGCCGGCCAATCCAGAGCGGGAAATGCGACTCTTGCGCAAGAAAATCCGCAACGGGGCCGATTTTGCCCTGACGCAGCCGGTTTTTGACCCACAGGCGGCGCAGGCGTTTGTAAAACAATATGAAGCGGAGTTTGGCGAGCCGATTCTGCCATTGGTGGCCGGGATTAAGCCGTTGTTTAACGGCCGTAACGCCGAATTTCTGCACAACGAGATTCCCGGCATCCACATCCCCGCCGCTATGCGAAGCCGAATGAAAGAAGCTGTCAATCCGCAGCAGGAAGGCGTGCAAATCGCCGAAGAAATTTTGGCCGAACTACGCCCTATTTTGCATGGCGTTTACATGATTCCCGCCTTTGGTCGCTATGATTTGGTGGCCGATGTTTTAGATAGTTTGCAGTTATCAAGCGATTGATGGATTTGGAGATTAACTCAGGGTTTGTTCAAAATCAACTTTGTAGGTTTCTCGTAATTGGTAATTGGGTAATTACCAGTTACTCGATTACTAATGACATATTGTCAAACTCCAAAGTTATAAACGAACAAGCCCGAAGGCTCCAATCTCCTATCCTCATTTATATAAATATTCTATGGAAAAAAGAAAACGGCCGTTGCCAATTCTTGCACTTTTGATCGTTTTGTTAGGACTCAGTTTAGCCGCCTGCGGAACCGCTGATTCATCAGAAAGTCAGGCCCCCGAACCCATTGCAACCCCCACCACTTCAGCGCTTTTTTCCGCCTCCCCATTAGCGCCTCCCCCGACCTCGGATGAAATGGCAGCGGATGGCGAAACGGCCGTCCTCCCCCCCTCCGATTCAGCCGCCATCCGCATCGATCTCGCCGCCTCGGCAACACCCATCGACAAACGCGTCTTGGGAACCAATTTGCCAGCCTGGATTGGCCCAGATCGGACTAAAGCGGAAATTTTCTTGGCGCGAACAATTGCATCTGGCACGCCAATCGCGCGCATCCCCGGCGGCAGTTGGAGCAATGGCTACGACTGGCTGGCCTGCGAGACTGGGGCTGACATTGAAGGAAACGCCACCTGCTGGTCGTGGCCGCATGGCCTCGGCCCCAGCGATTTCATCAACTTCTTGCGGGCGGCAAATGTGGAAGGGATGTACACCGTCAATCTCAATGGCACGGCGCTGGAAGCGGCGGCGCTGGTCGCCTTTTTCAACGGTGCGGTTGACGACGACTCGGTGATTGGCATAGATGTGCGCGGCCGCGATTGGGGACGAGTCAGCGATTGGGCCAAACTGCGCCGCGATAATGGCAACCCCGACCCGCTGCCCATCCGTTACTGGGAAATTGGCAATGAAATCTATGGCGGCCGCGAGGGGATGGGCACAGACTGCACGGCGTTTGGCTGGGAAGAAGTGTGGACGTGTGACGGCCGTGAATATGCGCTGGGTATTGGCGAAGGAAATACGCGCCGCGAAGGATTCCTCGATTTTGCAGCGGCCATGAAAAAAGTTGACCCGACGATCCAGATTGGCGCCGTTGGCGTTTACCCCTCCGCCGAGTGGAGCGACTGGGGCAATGAAGTCATCGCCGCCGCCGGTCAGACGATGGATTTTTACATCATCCATCATTACGCTTATTTTGAGCCGCCGGGAACCGAGGCGGAAATTTTGGCGCTGCCCCAGAAAACCTGGGCGCCGATTATGGCTGATATTGAAGCGGCATTTGATAGGGTTGGCAACGGCCGTCGCGTCCCCATCGCCGTCACCGAACACAATTTGTTCGCCTTCCAAAATCTTGACGACGATCAGTTAATGACGCGGGCTGTTAACATGCTTTACCTGGCTGACTCCATCGGCCAAATGTTGCAAAATGGCGTTGCTATCGCCAATCAATGGAATTTAGCCAATGGCCTGGCTGAGAATGGCACAGATTATGGAATGCTCAACGCCGACACCTATGCGCGCAGCCCGCAATACTACGTTTTCCCGCTTTGGGCCGCCTTTGGCGACGAAATGCTGCCTATTGAATCCGATTATGACGCGGCAACAACATTGAGCGTTTACGTCGGACGCGACGACGCGGGAGTTATCTCCATTATGGCGATTAACAAGTCGGGCGAACCGATTAAGACCGCGATTCAATTTGATGGGGAAACGGCCGTGCCCAGCAGCGGCGCTGCCACGAGTGTCAAAGCCGATCTTTTAAGCAGTCAAACAACCACCTTCAATAGCGCGCTCACCCCACCCGATGATTTAACCCAAATACCACCCATTACTTTAACCGATTTAACTAATCCCTTACCTTACATCTTTTCCCCCTATTCCATTACCCACATACGCATCGTTTTGTTAAATGAATAACATTTAGCTAAAAAGATTCTTGCATCGCAAAAAGTTATGCTAGAATTCTGCCCGGCTTGAGCTGATTCCCCATCAAACCCGTTAACCCAGCCCAACTAGCTCCTGCCTTCCCCACTGATTACTAAAGTTTGAAAAGCGTCAATTATTCAAAGGAGTCAAATATGCGTTCAAAAAACTACGCAGTAATTTTATTTGTGTTTGTTTCTATATTTACCATTTTTATCTTCAGCTTAAATGCCTCTTCAATTGATCCATATTCCCCCAACAGCCCTTCAGCGCCTACGGGGACAATTAGTTTTAACATTAACGACACGCCGACAACCATTGACAGCCGATTACTAGGAACCAATTCCCCAGCGTGGATAAACCCCACTAAATTCAGCGATTCCACCTTTCGGACTCGCGCCACTGCAACTGGCATGACTCTCAACCGCTTCCCTGGCGGCAGTTGGAGTAATGCTTACGATTGGCTGGCCTGCGAACGCGGCGGCGCCGGCATTGACGGCGATGCCGTTTGCTGGTGGACTTGGGCCGGTCGCCCGACTGATTTCATTGATTTCGCCCAAGCAACGGGCGGCGAGGTCATGTACACTATCAACCAGAACGGCACATCAAAAGAAGCGGCGGCGCTGGTCGCTTTCTTTAATGGCTCTGTCAGCGATGACACTGTCATTGGCGTGGATGTACGCGGCCGCGATTGGCTCTTGGTCAGCGATTGGGCCAAATTACGCCGCGACAATGGCAATCCCGACCCGCTCTACGTGAAATACTGGGAAATCGGCAATGAAACCTATGGCGGTAACAGCGGGAAAGATTGCTTCGATTGGGGCTGGGAAAACGACGTTTGGACATGCGATGGCACGGAATATGTGAATGGCATTGACAGCGGGGCCAATCGCAAAGAAGGATTCATTGAGTTCCGTAACGCCATGCGGGCTGTGGATTCCTCAATTATGGTGGGCGCCGTTGGCGTTACGCCGCAGGATGGCTGGACGAATTGGGGCAACGAAGTCATTGCCGCCGCCGGCGATGTGATGGATTTTTATATCATTCATCAATACGCTTTTTGGAGCCAACCCGCCAATTATCAGGAAGCGTTAGCGCAGCCGCAAACGGCCTGGGAACCAATTATGACCGATGTAGAAAATTCTTTTGATAACCACGCAGGCGGTCGGCGGGTTCCTATCGCTATTACAGAGCATAACTTATTCTCTTTCCAGGATAATGATAACGGCCAATGGATGAAGCAGGCGGTGAACATGCTGTTTATGGCTGACTCGATTGGGCAAATGATGGAACATGGTTTTGCAATGGGCAATCAGTGGAATTTAGCCAATGGGCTGGCAGGAAATGGAACGGATTACGGCTTATTGAATGTGGACAGTTATGCCCGTAATCCGCAGTATTATGTGTTCCCCTTGTGGGCTGGTTTTGGTTCGCAAATGCTGCCCGTTGCTTCATCTTACGATGCGGCGACGACATTGAGCGTTTATGCCGGGAAGTTGGATGCGACAACGGCCGTTGTCCTGGCTATCAACAAAACCGGCAGTAATCAAACGGCCGATATTCAAATTGACGGAGTCGGCCAAATCAGTGGCGGTACAGCCAGCGTCGCTCAGGCAACTTCGTTGGACAGCCAATCCGTCACTTTTAACGGCGTCAGCGACCCCGCCGACGATTTATCTGACGCCCCGCCAATGACAATAACGGGCGGCAGCAATCCGCTAGCTTACACCTTTGCGCCCTATTCGGTTACCTTGCTGCAATTACAATTGGGCGACCAACTCTCTGTTGACGATGTCATGGTCACCGAGGGAGACAGCAATGCGACGTTTACAGTCACTTTATCCCCTTCCAGTTTAAATACGGTAACGGTTGATTATGCCATAAGCAACGGCACGGCAACGGCGGGAAACGATTATACGGCCGTCAGTTCAACCCTCACCTTCAATCCCGGCCAAACAACCAAAACTATCAGCGTTCCCATCATTGACGATACAACATTTGAAGCCTATGAGACATTTACCCTTGCATTGTCCAACGCCAATAACGCCAATATCGCCGATACAACTGGTTTGGGAGGTATTCTCGATGATGACGCCACTGATTGGGTATATTTGCCAGCTATTCTAAAATGATATGCAATCCTGTAATGTTGTGTAAACAAGATCGCTACGTTAAAATGTGGTCGAAAATGATTGCTATCTTCCACTGGTTTGACATTGCTTAATCTATGCCCAATTTACAGCTTTCTCAATTGATTGACTCCGAGTCGCCGCCGGCGGTATGGGAAGAGGTTCAGAAAATTCTGCCTCTCATCTCGCCTGATTTTCCATTGGAACCGGTCGCTCATGCCTGGGAAACGGCCGTCGCCCTTTATGACGGCCGTTACCCCGGCTATCAGGCTTGCAACACACTCTACCACGACCTCAACCACATCGCCGACGTCTTCCTGGCGATGGCCCGCCTCATTCATGGCGCGGCGTTAACTGGACAAACCCTCTCCAACCACAAAATCACCCTCGGCCTGGTCGCCGCCCTCTTCCACGATTCGGGCCTTATCCAGACCGAAGACGACACCGAAGGCACAGGCGCCAAATACTTAGCCAATCACGACCATCGCAGCATGGAACTACTAACAAAATTCGGGCGCGACTCTGGTTGGAACGAGAAGGATATTGGCGACGGCCGTTTCCTCATTGGCTGCACCGATTTAAGTAACGATGTTGCCGCCATAACCTACCCCGACGCCGAAATCAAACAACTGGGCCAATTACTGGCCGCCGCCGACCTCATCGCTCAAATGGCCGATAGAGTCTATCTCGAAAAGTTGTTATTCCTTTACCACGAATTTAAAGAAGGGGGCATTGGCGATTATGCCAGCGAGGTCGATCTACTAGAAAAAACGGTCCACTTTTATGATTTTGTCATGCAGCGTTTAGCGTCAATTGAGCGCATGATTAACCGCTACGCCCGCCGCCACTTTGACGCCCGCTGGCAAGTTGACATCAATTTGTACACCGAAGCAATGCTGCGGCAAATGCTCTATTTACAAAACGCGCTGCGGCAGTCTGGCGATCCCCGCGACCATTTGCGGCGACAAGATATTGTGCAGCGCGTACGCCAATTTTATGGGGAACCAGAATCAACGCACCTTGATTAACAGACGATGCAGGCATTCAGCCGCCGCCTATCACAACAACCGCAAATCCATCACATTTCACGCAGTCGCCCCGCCAAACCAAGCGCCCGGCCCGTTTTGGCGCTTTCCTGCGCGGCTCTGATGATGGCGATGACGTTGCGGGCGGAAACGGCCGTTACCGGCGCCTCATCCCCCTGCAAAATCGCCC